>JAWOHQ010000334.1:0-4686 GCA_046485105.1 Candidatus Competibacteraceae bacterium
GTGCCGTTCACCCCAGCGGCCCCGGCCGGCTGGATCGGCATGCCCTGAAGGTCGGTGAAGGGAGAGTAGATAATACCGATGGGCTGGAAAGCGATGTTCATGGTGGGGCGCGGAGGTTTGATCATGGCGGGCCCTGTTCTTGGTAACCAGGACTTTCGCTTTCCGTCATTCCCGCGCCAGCGGGAATCCAGTCACCTACTGAAAAGACTGGATACCCGTCTTCATGGGTATGACGACACCCAGTTGATCAGCGAAAGTCCTTATCGAAAGTATGACCGCGATGACGCCGCTTCGCAAGAACCTGGGACGGCTGGGTTGCCGGCGTTCAACGGTCTTCCGGCACTTTCAATCCGCGACCCGATAGTATTCTCGATATGGATATTTAACCAGTAAAATTTAAAAAAATCAAATGTTTGTAAATATTTTCATCCAAGTCGAGAACACCACCCCCTAGCGAGTCGTCGGGCATGATCAACTCACCGGTTCCGGCTCGGGAGTCATTGGCTGAACGGGGCGCGCGGCGCGTTGCGCCAGTTCTGCGGCCCACTGCAGAATCTCCAAGCGCCCGTCCGGATGCTCGACCAAGGCGGTGCAGCTTTCTACCCAGTCGCCGTCGTTGGCGTACCAAATCCCCTCGACTTCGGTCAGTTCGGCCTTGTGGATGTGGCCACAGATGACCCCGTCGAATCCCCGGTGTCGGGCTTCGCGCACGGCGGCGGCCTCGAATCGGGCGATGTAGGCGGCGGCTCGGCCGATCCGTTGCTTGAGGAAGCTCGCCAGCGACCAGTAGGGATGGTTCATCCGGCGGCGCAAGGCATTGGTCCAGCGATTGACCGCGAGTAATACATCGTACAACCAATCGCCGAACACGCGCACCAGCCAGCCGCCGCACTTGACGGCGCTGTCCAGTTCGTCGCCGTGGGTCACCAGGAAGCGTCGACCGTCGGCGGTCAGGTGTGCGCATTCCGGCTGAATGTGGATCCCGCCTACCCGCAGCCCCAGGTAGTCGCGCGCCACTTCATCATGATTTCCCGGGATATAAACCACCCGCACCCCTTGCCGCGCCAAGGCCAGTACGGTCTTGAGCACACGACTGTGAGAGGTCGGCCAGCGCCCGCCCTTGCGCAGGCTCCAGAAATCGATGAAATCGCCCACCAGATAGAGCTGTTCGCAGTTCACGGCTTGCAGAAAATCCAGCAAAAACTCCGCCTTGCAATCCTTGAAACCCAGATGGACGTCGGAAATCCAGATCGATCGAAAGTGATAGGGCTGCATGATTCCGCCTCGCGTCGGCATGAAAGACGAACGTTGGCGAAATTTGCCGGAGCCCTGTGAACATTGGGTAAAAAACCGATGAATTCTTGATCACCGTCTGACTACAGTTTTGCTGGGAAAGCCGCCATACTGCCCGGAATATCAGCCCTTTCCCGACTGAGGGAAAGCGCCTTTCTCGGTGACGAAAGCCACCTCAACATATTAATTAATAAATGAAAAATTGAAGATTTCCGAACCGCCATGACCCACCGCGCCAAGGACACCGCCGGCCTGTATCGCACCGGTCGCGACGAGACGGAGCGCCAGCTTCGGTTCGACCGGGGCACGCTGCTTCTGGAAGGCGTGGCCGAACTGCCGGCCGGACTGGAAGCCTGGTTCTGCTATGACCCCCGAGTGGATGCTTACCGCGCTCCGGCTCACCACTACAGCGACCTCATCGGTCCGCTGAAGGGCGAACTGGCCCGCAACAAAGCGCCGCGCTACCAGCGCCGGGAATTGACCTGCGCGCTGGAAATGACGCCTTATCCGCACCAGCGGGAGGCGCTGGCCGCCTGGCAGGCGGCGAAAGGGCGTGGCGTGGTGGTGCTGCCCACCGGCGCGGGGAAAACCCTGGTCGGGTTGCTGGCGCTGTGCTGGGCGCGGCGCGATGGGCTGATCATGGTCCCGACCCTGGACCTGATGCAGCAGTGGTATGCATTGCTGCGGGCGGCGTTCCCGGATCAGGAGATCGGCCTGATCGGCGGCGGCTATCACGAACCGCAACCGCTCACGATCGCCACCTACGATTCCGCCGCCCGGCACATCGAACGGCTGGGCGACCGCTTCGGTCTGCTGATTTTCGACGAGGCGCATCATCTGCCGTCGGAGTTTTATCGCGCCATCGCTGAATTCTCGCTGGCGCCCTACCGGCTGGGACTGACCGCCACCCCCGAACGCAGCGACGGCCGCGACGCCGATTTGCCCGAGTTAATCGGCCCTATCGTCTATCGCCGGCGCCCGGAACAACTGGCCGGCGGCGTGCTGGCGGACTTTCAGGTGCGCCCGATCCACGTCGATCTCTCGCCCGCCGAACGGATCGCCTATCAACAGGCGCTGGACGAGCGCAATGCCTTTCTCCAGGCTAATCGGCTGGCGCTGAGCACATTGGACGGCTGGAACCGCTTCGTGATGCTGTCGGCGCGCAGCGTCGAGGGTCGCCGCGCCATGCGCGCCCATCGGGACGCCCGCCGCATCGCCCACGCCACCCCGGCCAAGCTGCGGGCGCTGGGGCTGATCCTCGCCAATCATCCGGGCGCCAAGACTGTGATCTTCACCGAGGACAACGCCACGGCTTACGAAGTCTCGCAGCGTTTCCTGATCCCCTGCCTGACCCATCAGACCGCCATCAAGGAACGCCAGGCGATTCTGGACCGCTTCAAGAATAGTACCTATACCGCCATCGTTACCAGCAACGTACTCAACGAAGGAGTGGACGTGCCGGACGCCTCGATTGGGGTGATCCTGTCCGGCAGCGCCTCGGCGCGGGAATTCGTGCAGCGGCTCGGTCGCATTCTGCGGCGCGGCGAAGGCAAACAGGCGGTCCTGTACGAAGTCATCGCCCGCGAAACCCGCGAGGAACGGGTTGCCGACCGCCGCCGCACACCTCCGGACGCCAGACGCAAGGCGGAACGGATTGAGGCCACGCTGGCGCTGTTCGACGTGCGCCCATCCGCCGATTCCGACCCCGATCCTGCCGACCGCTGAGCGCGCCGCGCACCATGCCAATGGAAGTAAAATCGGCCTTACTGTAAATTTTCAGGACTTTCGCTTGGAGTTACACGGCCTCAATTATCTGATATAATAACCGAATGAAAATTACTAAACAACGTTACGTTGAGTACGTAATAAGTACTCCAGTTAATTATACGTGTACTAATCTCGCCGATCATTTAGATGACATTAGTCATGATGCAATTAACGATTATTTACGAGGTGAGAAGCATACAGCTCATACGGTGTGGGAATTGGCTGAGCCGTTGATCAATAATAGCCACGAAGCCTACCTGATTTTGGATGATAGCGTCCAGGACAAAAGCTATTCCCAAAAAATTGAAATGGTAAAACGCCAGTATAGTGGAAATGTGCATGGCTTAGTGAAAGGAATCGGGATTGTTAATTTAGTTCATGCCCATCAGGGAGATTATCATCCACTAGATTTTCGCGTGTATGCCCCCGATGCTGACGGTAAAACCAAAAATGACCATTTTCGGGATATGATTCGTCAAGCCTTTGAAGATAAAGGAATTAAAGCACAAACTATTTTATTCGATAGTTGGTATGCCGCATCAGAAAATCTCAATTTTATTCATAAACTTGACAAAGTTTTCGTGACAACTTTGAAAGATAATCGCTTAGTCAGCTTTAGCGAAGAGCAAGGCTACATTCATTTACAACAGATCGAATGGACGAACGAACAACTCCAGTACGGTATTACCGTTAAACTCAAGGAAGTCCCATTTAAAGTGCAGCTTTTCAAGGTGGTCGCCACGAACGGCGACATTGAATGGGTGATCACGAATCGCGCCCCAGGTTCTATCGACACGCAGGTTGTTCAAAATGAGAACAAGGTGCGTTGGTTCGTAGAACAACTGCATCGAGAATTGAAACAACTCACAGGAATTGAACGGTGTCAATGCCGGAAACAACGCGCACAACGCAATCATTTTGCTTGTTGCTATCACGCTTGGTTTTCACTCAAAGTGATCGCTAAAAATCTGGGTAAAACGCTTTATCAGGCTAAGCACGATTTATGGAGTGATTATCTGCGTAATGAACTACGAAACCCGCGTATTCCCGCCTACCAACCGGCCTGAGCGAAAGTCCTGTAGGAGAATCTGTTCCGAACTCAATCTAATCACCCCCTTACCAACGACGCAGGAGCGCGATGGTCAACGCAGCCCTCAATCAGCAATTTATAGACTCGAAATATGGTTACATAGGAGAATCTGCTCCACCATGCCTGCCGCGCCCCGTGTTGTTTGCTATTCCGTCGCCGCACCAGATCGAGTACGTTCGTCCCTCCTCGCCCGCCATTCAGGCCGTCGGGATCGAATAGCGCGGCCACAGATACTGATTCAGCAGCATTTTCTCCAGCTCGCGGGTCAGATCCACGTTCGAGTCACCATCCTTGACGCTGCCGTGCGAGCAACTGTCCAGCGGCCACAGAGCCACCTCCTCATCAAGGTTGACTTCCTTCCACTTGGGATGGCCGGTTTGCTGGAGTTGGCCGATATTGGCGCGGATCGCCTGGCCCAGTTTGGCGAGTTGCTGGCAGCGCTGGACGAAATAGGGACTCTGCTTGCCGGAGAAATCGAAGCTCATCAGCACCGCTTTCACCGCAATCGTCGGCACGTCGCCCGGTAGCCAGTCATA
>JAWOHQ010000448.1:0-14636 GCA_046485105.1 Candidatus Competibacteraceae bacterium
TCACCCAGTTCCAGGCCCGCACCGCCGAGAACCTGCGGCAGGCGCTCCAGGAACTCGAACAACAGGGCGAACTGCGCGGCATGGTGCTGGATCTGCGCAACAATCCGGGCGGCGTGTTGAACGGCGCGGTGGATGTGGCCAACAATTTTCTCGAAGACGGCGCCATCGTCGAAACCAAGGGTCGCGGCAACGGTTCCGATCAGGTCTTCAAGGCCACGCCCGGCGACCTGCTGCAGGGCATGCCTCTGGTGGTGCTGGTCAACGGCGGTTCCGCCTCGGCCTCGGAAATCGTCGCCGGCGCGCTGCAGGATCACCGCCGGGCGCTCATTCTCGGCGAGCGCACCTTCGGCAAGGGTTCGGTGCAAACCATTCTGCCGCTCGGCAACGGCACAGCGCTGAAACTGACCACCGCCCGCTATTACACCCCGAACGGCCGTTCCATTCAGGCTGAAGGGATCCTGCCCGACATCCCGCTCAAACCGCTGCGGATCGCGGCCGAGGAGGACGTGGACCCCGATCTCCTCAAGGAAGCGGATCTGTCCAACCACCTGCGCGAGGACCGTGGCGAGCCCAAGCCGGACGCCGCGCCGGACCTTAAGACCAGCGACGATCTGGCGCGGGATGATTACCAGCTTTATGAAGCCTTGAACCTGCTCAAGGGCATGACCCTGCTGCAAGACCGCAAGAAGGGTTGAAATTTCGGAGCGCCGCCCACGCTGGAGGAGCAACTACCCATGGCCACCGTTCTCGTCCCTCTCGCCCACGGCTGCGAGGAGTTGGAAGCCGTCACCATCATCGACCTGCTGCGCCGGGCCGGCATCACCGTCACGGTGGCGGGACTGGAAGCGGGTCCCGTGACCGCCTCACGCGGGGTCGTGCTGCTGCCCGAAATCACCCTGGACGCAGTGCTGGACCGGGATTTCGACATGGTGGTGTTGCCGGGGGGCCTGGGCGGCGCCCAGCGGCTGGAAGCGGACCAACGCATCACGGCGCTGCTGCGCCGGATGGCGGAACAGGGCCGCTACGTCGCCGCCATCTGCGCCGCGCCAAAAGTTTTAGCCAGCGCCGGCCTGTTGGAGAATCGCGAAGCCACCGCCTATCCGGGGATTCTCGACGGTCGGACCGACCTTCGGCTCAGCAGCGCCGCCGTGGTGCGCGACGGAACCTTCATCACCTCCCGCGGCCCCGGCACGGCGCTGGACTTCGCCCTGAGCTTGATCGAAATTCTAAGCGGTAGGGAGCAACGCGATACGGTGGAAACCGCACTGCAGCGCCCCTGACTGACCGACTGCTCTCAGAGGCGTTTTTGTACAGCCTCTTGCTGACTAAGCCATTGACAATAAAGCCCTCACCCCCAACCCCTCTCCCACAGGGAGAGGGGAGTTTTTGTACGGTCTCTCAGCCATCGGTCGGCCAGGCGCTGATCAGCATGCCGACGCCGATCCCGCCCAGCAACCAACTTAACAACGGCGCTTGCCACAGGGCGTCAGCCTGCTGCTCGTGAAACCCCAGTAGCACCGCGGCGCTGATGATCAGCGCCGCACCCACCGCCGCGTGAAAGCTGCGTCGGTTGGCCCGGCGCAGCTCCCGCCGCAGCTGCTCCATTTCCTGCTTGCGCAACTGAACCGAAATTTCGCCGCCGCTGGCCCGTCGCAGCAGGCCATGAATCAGATTGGGTAAATCCGGGGTCCGGTCGGCCCAGCGCGGGATTTGCTCCTTGATGCGGCGGATGACCGACAGCGGTCCGACCCGATCGCGCATCCAGGTTTCCAGAAACGGTTTGGCGGTTTTCCACAGATCCAGTTCGGGATCCAGTTGCCGCCCCAGGCCCTCGATGTTGAGCAGCGTCTTCTGCAGCAGCACCAACTGCGGCTGCACCTCCATGTTGAAGCGCCGCGCGGTCTGGAACAGGGCCAGCAGAAAACCGCCGAAGGAGATATCCTTGAGCGGTCGGTCGAAGATCGGCTCCGAGACGGTGCGAATCGCCGATTCGAACTCATCGACCCGGGTTTCCGGGGGCACCCAGCCCGATTCGATATGCAGTTCCGCCACTCGCCGATAGTCGCGCTGGAAGAAAGCCAGGAAATTTTCGGCCAGGTAGTGCTGGTCGGTGGGGCTGAGGGTGCCCATGATGCCGAAATCCACGGCGATATAGCGGGGATCGTCCGGATTTTCCGCGTTGACGAAGATGTTGCCGGGATGCATGTCGGCGTGAAAGAAACTGTCGCGAAACACCTGGGTGAAAAAGATTTCCACCCCCCGCTCCGACAACTTCTTCATATCCACTCCCAACCGCCGCAACTCGCCGATCTCGCCCACCGGAACGCCGCGGATGCGCTCCATGACCAGCACCTCGCGCCGGGTCTCCGTCCAAAAGATTTCCGGTACGTACAGCAGGGGCGAATCAAGGAAGTTGTGCCGTAACTGGCTGGCGTTGGCGGCCTCGCGGACCAGGTCCAGTTCGTCGAAGATGGTCTTCTCGTACTCCGCCACCACTTCGACCGGACGCAACCGGCGGCCCTGTTTCCAGTAACGCTGGGCCAGCTCGGCGATGATGTACAACAGCTCTATATCGCGGCGGATGGTTTTGTGGATGCCCGGTCGCACCACCTTGACCACCACCTCGCGGCCGTTGTGGAGGCGGGCGACATGCACCTGGGCGATCGAGGCCGAGGCCAGGGGCTCGAACCCAAATTCGGCGAACATGGTCTCCAGCGGCTGGCCGTAGGCTCTATCGATGATGGCTCGCGCCTGCTCGCCGGGAAACGGCGGCACCCGATCCTGCAACCGCGCCAGTTCCAGGGCGATGTCATCCGGCAACAAATCGCGGCGGGTGGACAGCATTTGGCCGAACTTGACGAAAATCGGCCCCAGATCTTCCAGCGCCAGCCGGATGCGCGCGCCGCGCGACAGCTTCATATACTGGCGGGGCACCCAATTCCACGGCAGCAGGTGGCGCAGAAAGCCGATGGGCCGAAACAGGTGCGTGGCGAGGATGATGTCTTCCAGACCGTGGCGAACCAGGATGCGATTGATGTGCAGCAAGCGCAGCAGTTGGGCGGGACCAAGCATGTCGTGGCCGCTTCCTGGAGGTGAAATCAGTCCGGATCGTTGGCCGCCAACCGCCGGCGCAGCCGTTCGAGTCGCGCGGTCAACCGGTCGGCATCTTCGCGCAGGGTGTCCACGGCGTTTAGATATTGCTCGACCGCGGCGCGCGACGGCACGGCGCGCAGTTCCTGCTGAAGGTATTCGATGCCATCGCGGCGCAGGGCAGCGCCCGTCTGGCGGCGCCAACCGCGCAAGCCACCCCAGAATCGGCCGATCTGGCGCGCGGCGGCGTCGCCCACGATTCTGGATCCCAGCTCTTCCCAGTCGACGTCCAGGCGCGCCAGGATCGTTTGCAATTCCCGTCCCACCGTGACATCGCCTGCAACCTTGATGTCGCTACTGGCCCGCTGGCCGAGCCACTGCCGGGCCAGCGCCAGCGGCGCGCCGCGAATGCGGACCGTCGGCTCGCCCTCATACCAGTCCAGCACCCGAATTCCGCTGGCGCCCGGCAACAGATAGACCGTCACCCCCAAGCCATCCACTTCAAGCGCGATGACGGCGCCGTCCAGCGCGGCCAGTCGGGGCGGGATTTCGGGATCCAGCCGCAACAACGGATCGAGCACGGCTTCCAGACCGATGGCGATGACCGCAAGCGTCACACGGGGTTCCTCAAGCTGAATGGCCCTCGCTTTCAAATTCTCCGACCATGGATAGGGATTCTGGAAATCAGAATTTGTAGCCGCGATGCACCGCGACGATGCCGCCGCTCAGGTTGAAATACTGGCAGCGCTCGAAACCGGCTTGTTCCATCATCCGCAACAGGGTCTCCTGATCCGGATGCATCCGAATCGATTCGGCCAGATAGCGGTAGCTGGCGGCGTCGTTGGCCACCAGCTTGCCCAGCACCGGCAACACCGCGAATGAATACAGGTCATAGACCGGCTTTAGTCCGGGCGCCACCGGGCGGGAGAATTCCAGGACGATCGCCCGGCCGCCCGGCTTGAGCGCCCGGTGCATGGCGGCCAGCGCCTGGGGCTGATGCGTCACATTGCGCAGGCCGAAGCCGATGGTGATGCAATCAAAGCACTGATCGGGGAACGGCAACCGCTCGGCGTCACACTGAACGTAGGCAATATTGCCGGCCAAGCCCTCGTCCACCAGTCGCCGCCGGCCCTCGCGCAACATGCTGGCGTTGATATCGGACAGGACCATCCGTCCTTTCGGCCCGACTCGCGGCAGCATCCGCTGGGCCAGGTCGCCGGTGCCGCCGGCCAGATCCAGCACCCAATCCCCGGTCCGCACCCCGCTGAGTTCGATCGCGAAGCGCTTCCACAAGCGGTGGACGCCCAGCGACATCAGATCGTTCATCACATCATATTTGCCGGCCACGGAATCAAAGACTCCGGCGACTTTACCAGCTTTCTCGGCGGCGGCCACCTTCTGGTAACCGAAGTGCGTGGTTTCAGGTTGCTCCATGAACGCGGTTCCCCTGGATGAATACGGTCCGGGTCAGGCCGGGCGCGAATAACCAGCCTCGGCCAGGCGCCGCTGATAGTTCCGCCAGTGGTCTTCCTGATTCACGCCCAATTCGTGGAGGACGTTCCAGGAATACAAGCCGGTCGCGTGGCCATCGTCGAACACCAGCCGGACGGCGTAATTCCCCACCGGTTCGATGGCCGTGATGTTCACCTGCTCCTTGCCGGTCACCAGCACGCCTTCCCCGGGACCGTGCCCGCGCACTTCGGCGGAGGGGGAGAAGACCCGGAGATACTCGCAGGGCAACTGAAACCGGGTGTCGTCCTCGAAGGCGACTTCCAGGAATCGGGAGGCTTGATGGAGTTTGATTTCGGTCGGGCGGATGCTCATGGCCGGCTCTCGTGGAATATTCTCATAGAATGTAGCGGGTCAGGTCTTCGTCTTTGATCAGTTCGCCCAGATGGGCGTCCACGTAGACGCCATCGACGGCCACCGCTTGGCGAGCGCGATCGGGCGCTTCGAAAGACAGGGTTTCCAGCAACCGCTCCATGACGGTGTGCAGGCGGCGGGCGCCGATGTTTTCCGTGCGCTCGTTGACCTGGCAGGCCACTTCGGCGATGCGCCGCACGCCGTCCGCCGTGAACTCCAGCCCGACTTCCTCGGTCTCCAGCAGCGCCGCGTACTGCTCGGTCAGCGACGCATCCGGCTCGGTCAGAATCCGCACGAAATCCTCGGTGCTCAAGGCGCTCAACTCCACCCGGATCGGCAACCGGCCCTGCAGCTCGGGAATCAGGTCGGAGGGCTTGGCCAGATGGAACGCACCCGACGCGATGAACAGCACGTGATCGGTGCGCACCATGCCGTATTTGGTCGACACGGTGCAACCTTCCACCAGGGGCAGCAAATCGCGCTGCACCCCCTCGCGCGAGACGTCCGGACCGCCGTATTCGCCGCGCTTGGCCACCTTGTCGATTTCGTCGATGAACACGATGCCGTTCTGTTCCACCGCCGCCAGCGCCGCCAGCTTGAGTTCTTCCTCGTTGATCATCTTGCCCGCCTCCTCTTCCGCCAGTAGCTTGAGGGCGTCCTTGACCTTGAGCTTGCGGGTGCGAGTGCGGGTGTTGCCCAGATTCTGGAACAGGCTCTGCAACTGGCTGGTCATCTCTTCCATGCCGGGCGGGGCCATGATCTCCACCCCCATCGGCCGGACCGCCAATTCAATTTCGATTTCCCGCTCGTCCAAGTCACCCTTCAGCAGGCGTTCGCGCATCTTCTGGCGGGTGGCGGAGTGGTCGGGCGGTTGCGGTTCGTTGGCGAACCCGACGCTGCGCGGCTTCGGCAGCAGCGTGTCCAGAACTCGGTCGTAGGCGGCCTCCTCGGCGCGGTGGCGGACCTTGTGCATCTCCTCCTCACGCACCATCTTCACCGCCACGTCCATCAAATCGCGGACGATGGATTCCACGTCGCGGCCGACGTAGCCGACTTCGGTGAACTTGGTGGCTTCGACCTTGATGAACGGCGCGTTGGCCAGCTTGGCCAGTCGCCGGGCGATTTCGGTCTTGCCCACGCCGGTCGGGCCGATCATTAGAATATTCTTGGGGGTGATCTCGTTGCGCAGTTCCGGATCGACCCGCATCCGCCGCCAGCGATTGCGCAGGGCGATGGCCACGGCGCGCTTGGCGGCATCCTGACCGATGATGTGCTTGTCCAGTTCCTGGGCGATTTCTCGGGGGGTCATTTCCGACATGGCTCGGCTACCGTCTGGGGAAGGCGAAAGCAGGACGGCGGGCGGACCCGGCTTGCATCCCGGATCACCCGCCCGCCAGCTCTTCAAAATTCAGATTGTCGTTCGTGTATATGCAGATGCCGGCGGCGATTTTCAAGGCCTGCTCGACGATGGTCCGGGCATCGAGCGTGGTGTGTTCCAGCAGCGCCTGGGCCGCGGCCTGGGCGTAGGCGCCGCCGGAACCGATCGCCGCCAGTTCGCGTTCCGGCTCGATCACATCGCCGTTGCCGGAGATGATCAGGGTGACGCTGGGGTCGGCGACGATCAGCAAGGCCTCCAGCCGGCGCAGCAGCCGGTCGGTGCGCCAGTCCTTGGCCAGCTCCACGGCGGACCGGGTCAGGTTGCCGCCGTGTTTCTCCAGCTTGCCCTCGAAGCGCTCGAACAGGGTGAAGGCATCGGCGGTGCCGCCCGCGAACCCGGCGAGCACCTTGTTCTGGTACAGCCGTCGTACCTTACGGGCGTTGCCCTTCATCACGGTGTTGCCCAAACTCACCTGGCCGTCGCCGCCAATGACGACCCGACCGTCGCGGCGCACGGCGAGCACCGTGGTGCCATGCATGGATTCCATAACCTGTGTTGTCTCGCGGTGTGGCGCGGTGAGGATATGCGATCTCCGTCGGGGCGATCGGACGAACCGCCCGCTCCGCCAGCGCGCAAAAAGAAGCCCCGGTTTCAAGGGGGGTAGAACCGGGGCCAATATGATATCCGGTTTAGCGAACCGGACATAGTCCGCTCAGGGAGGGAAGCGGACAGGCGTAAGGGCTTACGCTTACTTGCTGAGATAAGGGTAATAAAGAAAAGTTCAATGGACCACTGGCGGGATTTCCGGCACATTCCGGTCGCGGCCAGCTTGCGGATGATCCTGGAAACTGGCTATAGTTCGTGGTCCTGGTAGCCGCCCGCGCGCCATTCCGGCGCGATTCAGCCCACCGCATCGTCATGCGTTTTAAGGTTTCGCAGTCATGAAGAAAGAGATACATCCCGCCTACCGCGAAGTCGTGTTTCAGGATCTTTCCACCGACTTCGCGTTTCTCACCCGATCCACCATCCACGCCAAGGACACCATCCAGTGGACCGACGGCAAGGAGTATCCGCTGGTCAAGGTGGAAGTCTCCAGCCACTCCCACCCCTTCTACACCGGCAAGCAGAAGATCGTGGACACCGCCGGTCGCGTGGATCGGTTCCGCCGCAAGTACGGATTGTCCTGAGCCATCCCCGATCCATCACCTAAAGGCATCCCCCTGGATGCCTTTATTTTTGCGCGCCGTCCGCCACCCCGGAGCAGCATGCGGATTTCACGGCAAAACCCCCATGAGTTAAGGTATCATTACCAGCGCTTCGGAAAAGGCGCGCAACACCCTGCTCCATACCGGAATGCCGCTGCGGTAACGGCCAAACACGACAGCGGATCTCCAGCCTGTTTCGACTTTCGACCCACTTTGGAGGTTATGCATGGCAACGATCACCCTAAAGGATGACGCCACTCAAAAAGAGGCGCAGCTGCCGGTCCTGGCGCCCACCTACGGCCCCCCCGTCGTGGACATCGGCAAACTGGCCAAGGAGTTCGGCTACTTCACCTACGACCCCGGTTTCATGTCCACCGCCAGTTGCCAGAGCACCATCACCTATCTGGACGGCGACAAAGGCGAACTGCTGTATCGCGGCTATCCCATCGAACAATTGGCCGAACAGTGCAACTTCCTGGAAGTCTGCTACCTGTTACTCTATGGCGATCTGCCGAACCCCGAAAAAAAACAGATTTTCGAAACCAGCATCGCCCGGCACAACCGGATTCGGGAAAACCTGCGCCGTTTCCTGCACGGCTTCAATCATGACGCCCACCCGATGGCGATGATGGCGGCGGTGGTCAGTTCGCTGTCGGCGTTCTTCCACGACCGACTCAACATCTACGATCACGAGCACCGCATGGTTACCGCGCGGCGGCTGATCGCCAAGATGCCGACCATTGCCGCCGCCTGCTACAAACACAGCATCGGCGATCCGGCGATTTATCCACGCGACGACCTGAGCTATACCGGCAACCTGCTGTATATGATGTTCAGCCTGCCCGGCAAGCGCTATGAGGTGGACCCAGTGGCCGAGCGGGCGCTGGACGTGCTGTTTACCCTGCACGCCGACCACGAGCAGAATGCCTCCACCTCCACGGTGCGGCTGGCCGGTTCCTCCGGCACCAATCCCTACGCGGCGATCGCCGCCGGTATTGCTTGCCTGTGGGGTCCGGCGCACGGCGGGGCCAACGAAGCCGTGCTCCGGATGCTGGACCAGATCGGCGATGTATCGAACATCGACGGTTTCATCGCCAAGGTCAAGGACAAGAACAGCAGCGTGCGGCTCATGGGTTTCGGCCATCGGGTTTACAAGAGCTTCGACCCCCGCGCCAAAATCATCAAGGAGATCTGCCATCAGGTATTGGACAGCTACGGCCACGACCCGCGGCTCGACCTGGCCATGCGCCTGGAGGAAATCGCCCTGAGCGATCCCTACTTCATCGAACGCAAGCTGTATCCGAACGTGGACTTCTACTCGGGCATCATCTACAGCGCGTTGAAGATTCCGGTCGAAATGTTCACGGTGATGTTCGCCATCGCCCGCACCGCCGGCTGGATCAGCCACTGGATCGAGATGATCACCGAGAAGGATCAGAAAATCGGTCGGCCGCGCCAGCTTTACGTGGGCCAAGCCCGTCGCGACGTCCCTCCAGTGCGCGAGCGCGGTTGAGAAAGGCGCGAACCCCCTGTCCCACAAGGGTAAGAGGGGCAGGGGTGCATGATGGCCTTGCTTTAGCCTTTAGCCTTTAGCCTTTAGCCTTTTAACCTTAACTTGCCGCGCCGCAGGATTTTCGCTATGGTTGCGTGTCTTGTTGAAAGACCAAAACACCTTGACCTGCGAGAGATTATGTCGAAAGAAGACCATATTGAAATGGAAGGAACCGTGATCGACACCCTGCCCAACACCATGTTTAGGGTGCGGCTGGAAAACGGCCACGTCGTCACGGCGCATATTTCCGGCCGGATGCGCAAGCATTACATCCGCATCCTGACCGGCGACAAGGTAAAAGTAGAGTTGACGCCCTACGATCTGAGCAAGGGCCGCATCACCTATCGCGGCCGCTGACTCGGCAAATCCTCCGCGCCCGCCCTCAGGGCACGGTCTCCTCCTCGGCGATTTCCACCTGTAGATCGTCATCGCGCACGGTGACGGCCACATGTCCGCCATTCATCAACCGACCGAATAGCAATTCTTCGGCCAACCGGCGCTTGATGTGGTCCTGGATGACCCGGGCCATCGGCCGCGCGCCCATCTTGGGATCGTAACCGCGCAAGGCCAACCAATTCCGCCCCTCGTCGTCCACTTCCAGGGTGACTTTCTTCGATTCCAACTGGGCCTCCAGCTCGATCAGGAACTTGTCCACCACCTGCGCGATGGTGACCGGAGTCAGGGCCTTGAACTGGACGATGGTATCCAGGCGATTGCGGAACTCCGGCGAGAACATCCGTTTGATGGCTTCCAGGCCATCGGTGCTGTGATCCTGGCTGGTGAATCCGATGGACGGCCGGTCCATCAGTTCGGCGCCGGCGTTGGTGGTCATCACCAGGATGACGTTGCGGAAATCGGCCTTGCGGCCGTTGTTATCGGTCAGCGTGCCGTGATCCATCACCTGCAACAGCAGGTTGAACACGTCCGGATGGGATTTCTCGATCTCGTCCAATAACAAGACCGCGTGCGGATGCTTGAGGATGGCGTCGGTCAGCAATCCGCCCTGATCGAAGCCTACATAACCCGGCGGGGCGCCGATCAGCCGCGACACCGTGTGCCGCTCCATGTACTCGGACATATCGAAACGGATCAGTTCGATGCCCATGATCTTGGCCAGTTGCCGGGTGACTTCGGTTTTACCCACGCCGGTCGGACCGGCGAACAGGAAGTTGCCGATCGGTTTCTGCTCGTTGCCCAAGCCGGCGCGGGCCATCTTGATGGCGTTGGCCAGCGTTTCGATGGCTTGATCCTGACCGAACACCACCAGTTTCAGATCCCGCTCCAGATTGCGCAGGACATCCTTGTCCGACGAGGAGACCGTCTTGGGCGGAATGCGGGCCATCTTGGCGATGATCGTCTCGACATCGGTGACGTTGATCACCTTCTTGCGCTTGGCGACCGGCAGCAACCGCTGGCTGGCGCCCGCTTCGTCGATCACGTCGATGGCCTTATCCGGGAGGTGGCGATCATTGATGTAACGGGATGCCAGTTCCACCGCTGCGCGCAGCGCCTTGTCCGCATACTTCACATCATGATGTTCCTCGAAGCGGGTCTTCAGGCCGCGGAGGATCAGGTAGGTTTCCTCGACGGACGGCTCGACCACGTCGATCTTCTGGAAGCGCCGCGCCAGCGCTCGGTCCTTCTCGAAAATGCCGCGATACTCTTGATAAGTCGTCGAGCCGATGCATTTCATGTCCCCCGAGGCCAGCATCGGCTTGATCAGGTTCGAGGCGTCCATCACCCCGCCGGACGCCGCGCCCGCCCCGATGATGGTGTGGATCTCGTCGATGAACAGAATGGCGTTGCGTTCCTTGCGTAACTGCGCCAGCACCGCTTTCAAGCGCTTCTCGAAATCGCCGCGATATTTGGTGCCCGCCACCAACGCCCCCAAATCCAGGGCGTAAATCACGGCCTTCTGCAGCACTTCCGGCACCTCGCCGTCCACGATCATCTTGGCCAGACCCTCGGCGATGGCGGTCTTGCCGACCCCGGCCTCGCCGACGAACAGGGGATTGTTCTTCCGGCGCCGACACAGGATCTGGATGGTGCGCTCGATTTCCTCGCGGCGGCCGATCAGCGGATCGATGCGCCCCTGCCGGGCCAGCTCGTTGAGATTGCTGGCGAAGTTCTCCAGCGGTTTGGCGGTCTGGGGTTCGGCGCTCTCCTCGTTCTGGGGAGACGCCGGTTCCTGTTCGTCGGCTGCCTTGGAAATCCCGTGCGAAATGTAATTCACCACGTCCAGGCGGCTGACTTCCTGGTGCTTGAGAAAATACACCGCCTGGGATTCCTGTTCGCCGAAAATGGCGACCAGCACGTTAGCCCCGGTGACTTCCCGGTTACCGGAGGACTGCACGTGCAGCACCGCCCGCTGTAACACCCGCTGAAACCCCAGGGTCGGCTGCGTTTCCCGCGGGTCATCCAACCCCAGGATCGGGGTATGCTCGCGAATGAACACTTGCAAGTCGCGTTTTAACTTGTCCAATTGGGCGCCGCAGGCGCGCAACACTTCCGCCGCCGCCGGATTATCCAACAGGGCCAGCAGCAGATGCTCCACGGTCATGAACTCGTGGCGCCGATCCCGCGCCTCGCGGAAAGCAAGATTGATGGAAAACTCCAGATCCTTGCTCAACATATTCAATACCTCGAATCGCGCTGGGTGATTTGGAAAGTTAGGCTTCTTCCATGGCGCACAACAACGGGTGCTGGTGCCGACGGGAAAATTCGTTCACCTGCGCCACCTTGGTTTCCGCGATCTCGTGGGTGTAAACCCCGCATATCCCTCGACCACGGGTGTGGACGTGCAACATGATCTGCGTGGCTTTTTCCCGGCCCATCCCGAAAAAGTGTTCCAGAACCCGCACCACAAACTCCATGGGAGTATAGTCATCATTTAGCAGAATCACCTTGTACATCGGTGGCTGCTTGAGTTCCGGCTTGGCCGGTTCCACCACGAGACCGCGGTCCTGATCGGAAGACGATGAATATTCCTGGCTCATGATTCTGCGTGCTTAATGAAAAGGATAGCTACCAATCATCCGAAGGCGACACGGCAAGGTGCGCCTTTCGGTTTGCCGCCATGGGCTGACATTTAGATGATACGCGGTTGACAAGTTTCCTCAAGAGCCAACGGCCCACAAAAAAACCGGTCGCCCGTCGTCGGCTCCTTGCCTCCCGCTCGGGCGGCGACCGGCATGAGACAAGCCATCGCCCGTCCGCCGCCACGTAAGGATTCGCTCGAGCAATCGTCCATGCTCGCTGCCTGGCAACGTTCCGCATCCTGGCAAGACGCCGGCCACGAGCGCAACGACGGAAATCCACGAGCGGTCCGCTTCCCAAGCGCGAATGCCCAGGTTGCCTCGTAACCATCCGTCCGCTTGAACCCATTCGCTATCTGTTGGTAGCCTTACCCGGTATTACTTGGAGGCGTCCATGGAATTATGTTCTGTAACCAGTAAAGGTCAGGTGACGATTCCCAAATCCGTGCGGCAGCGGCTTGGCATTCGGCAGGGCAGCAAGGTCGAGTTTGCGCTGGTCGGGGATCACGTCGAAATGCGGGTTAAAAGCACCCCGCAAGACGCACCTACCAGCGGCTTTGGAATGCTCAAGAGCCAACGACCCACCGTCCCGGTGGATTTTGACCCGGCCGACCTGTTGAAGCCATGATTGGCTTGGATACCAACATCCTGGCCCGCTACTACATCCAGGATGAAGGGGACGAGGAAGCGGAGAAACAGCATTTGGCTGCCCGCCGTCTCATCGAATCGGGTCAACCGCTGATGGTTTGCAAGACCGTGCTGCTGGAGCTGGAGTGGGTGATGCGGGGCTACTACGGCTTTTCCGCCAACGAAATCGCCTCGGCCTTGAGCCATCTGCTGGCCCTGCCTCACGTGACCGTCGAGGATCGCGACGCGGTGCGGCAAGCATTCGCCCACCACGCCGCCGGCCTCGACCTGGCCGATGCTCTGCACCACGCCAGCTACCGGAACTGCGATAGCATGGCCTCTTTCGACGACCGCAAATTCGCTCGACGGGCAAGCGGATGGGTTTAATGCCGACGGTGATGATCCCCTCCTGAGCCGGTATCAAAACTTGATGACATCCTGTGACCGATCCTGTCCGCAACCGTAACGACGGAGAAGATTTCCACCTGCGGTGGACGGCTCGACGCACCCTGCGCCTGTTGGATAAAAGAAGCGGGCTTGTGGCTATTGACAACAGAAATCGAATAGAAAAAACGGCGCCCGGTTTCCCGAGCGCCGTTTTCTTATCAACGACGACCGAAGCCGCTCAATCCATCGCTTCGTACAGCGGCAGGGTCAGGAACTCGGGATAGTCGGCGGACAGAGACATCTTCTCGAAGATACCGGCGGCTTGATCGTAGGTCGCGGTATCCTCGCCCTGGGCGGTGACGGTCGCCTTGACCTTGGCCAATTCCTCGGGAATCAGCGCCCGCACCATCTCGGCGGTCACCTTGCGCCCGTCGTCCAGCACTCCCTTGGGACTCACCACCCACTGCCAGACCTGCGAGCGGGAGATTTCGGCGGTGGCGGCGTCTTCCATCAGATTATGGATCGGCACGCAGCCGTTGCCGGCCAGCCAGGAACCGAGATAGTGGATGCCGACGTTGATGTTGTTGCGCAGACCCACCTCGGTGATCGGTTGCTCGGGGACAAAGTTGAGGAAGTCCTGGGCGGTAAACACCTCGTCGCGCTGCTTTTCCCACTGGTTCGGCCGGTCGCCCAGCACCTTGACAAATTCCTCATGGGCGATGGGGACCAGGCCGGGATGCGCCACCCAACCACCGTCGAAGCCGTCGTTGGCATCGCGGGTCTTGTCGTGGCGGATGCCGGCCAGCGCCTTCTCGTTGGCGACCGGATCGTCCTTGATCGGAATCAGCGCCGACATGCCACCCATGGCCGGCGCGCCGCGCTTGTGGCAAATCTTGACCAGTTGCAGGGCATAGGAGCGCATGAACGGCACCTCCATGGTGATCGCGCCGCGATTGGCCAGGCAAAAGTCCCTGTTCTTCTTGAACTTCTTGATGCAGCTAAAGATATAGTCCCAGCGCCCGGCGTTCAGCCCGGCGGAATGCTCGCGCAGCTCGTACAGGATCTCCTCCATCTCGAAGGTCGCCAGAATAGTCTCGATCAGCACCGTGGCCTTAATCGTGCCGCGCGGGAGCCCCAATTCGTCCTGGGCCATGCAGAAAATGTCGTTCCACAACCGGGCTTCCAGGTGGCTCTCCATCTTCGGCAGATAGTAAAACGGCCCCGCGCCCCGGGCGATCTGTTCCCGGGCGTTGTGGAAGAACACCAAGCCGAAGTCGAAGATGCCGCCCGAGACGCGCTGGCCGTCGACGGTCACATGCTTTTCGTCCAGATGCCAACCACGCGGACGGATTTGCAAGGTGGCGATGGCATCGTTCAGCCGGTATTCCTTGCCGGCCTCGTTCACGTAACTGATCTTGTGGCGGATGGCGTCGATCAGATTCACCTGCCCCTGAATCTGGTTGTACCAGTTGGGGCTGTTGGAATCCTCGAAGTCGGTC
>JAWOHQ010000475.1:0-17844 GCA_046485105.1 Candidatus Competibacteraceae bacterium
GGATAGCCCGCCGATCACCCAGGCCGACATTGACAGCGGCCGGTTGATTCTGCGAGAGCGTCAGGAAGGGCGGATATTACCCCTCAAGCAGCGGGTTAATATCTATCTCGACCGGGAGATTGTCGAGCATTTCAAGCAACGCGCCGGCGGGCGCGGTTACCAAACGCTCCTCAACGAAACGTTAAAACAGGCGATCCAGCAGGACCGTTTGGAAGACACCCTAAGACGGGTGATTCGTGAGGAATTGCACGGACCAACCTCTGGCGCTCAGAATCCGGCGCCGCGCCGCTCGTGATCCAGGCGATGGCTCCAGTCACCCTGATGACCCTCCCAAGTCTCATGCTGGATCTGACTCTCCCTGGGCGTCAGGGCAAAATCGCAGAGGCGCATGAAAGGCAGATCGGTGAGGCTGTCGCCGGCGCCGATAGTAACGAGGGGTCCGTCCCGTTCCAGTTCCGCGATCACCAGACGCACGGCGTCCAATTTTTGCGCGCCCTTCACCATAACCGCCAGATTGTTGCCATTGCAATGCAGCGCCAGCGTCGCGGGCAATCCCATGTTTTCCAGACGAATCCGCAACCCCGCCATGGTCGCCTCGTGGGTCGCGTCGCCGTCATCGGCCTTGGCCGAAATATAGCTGGGGACGCCCTCGATCTCATGCAAATGCACGCGATATCCCCCCGCCGCCGCGCCGTCATTCAACTGGGCGAACAACTCTCGTAGCGCTGGCGCGGCGGCGACCAGCGCCGGCTGAATGCTCTCGCGCCAGGCTGTCGGCAAGACCCCATCCGGTTGGCGCACCACAGCGCCATGATGGGTGATGCGCCAAGAGGAAAACGCAATCGCCACCCGGTCCAGCGCGGCGTCGGTGCGACCGGTGACCGGGATCACCGTCCCCTGAGCCAGCCAGAACTCCAGCAACCGACGCTGGGCGCGGGTCATGAACGACAAGACCTCGCCGGCCCGATTGAAGGCCGCTGGCTCCACCGGCTCGCCCGGCGGGCATTTCGGCGCGGTTTGCAGGATCGTGTCGTCGATGTCGAGAAAAATCACGAGGCGGGGCATGGCTAGTGTTCACTCTTCTCCGGTCAGGGCAAGGCCGTCGATCAGGCTCGGCAGCCCATGCGCGGCCGCCAGGGCGGGATGCTCGTAGATCACCACCGGCAACCGGGACGGATCGAGGTTGTACAGATAGTTGGGAACGCCATCGCCGTGATGATCGGGGAACTCCCGCCGGCTGGCGATGGCGTCGCCGACCAGAATCGGCGAGCGGGTGGTGGATTGGAAGCACACATCATGACCCTCCTCTTCCAGCGCCAAGGCCATGCGGAACGGCGTATAGGCATACTCACCGGTGCCGATGATGGTCAGCGGACGGTTCGGGTTAACTCCTCGTCCTGACTCCTGCTTCGTGGTCAGAGCGAGAGGAGGTCGAACCGGCGACTGCCAGCGACCGGCGATCAATCCCCAACGCGCCGGGTCGACCGCCAGGCCATCGTGACAGCGTCCAATACTGGCCGTGCTCGGCGGTAGCACCGGCGGCGGGAACGCCGGATCGGCCGCGAACTGGAACTCGCCTTCGATCAGCGCTGGGAACCGCATCGGTCGTTCCAACAGCGTCGCTAATTCCCGCTGTCGGGCCTCGCTCAACCACTGGGTGATGCAGGCGAACGCGATCTGTTCGACGCCTGGATTGACCTGTAGATACGCCCGCGCCAATTCCACCAAGGTCCGACCCGTGGAAATTTCGTCATCCACCAGCACCAGCGACCGCGCGCCCCGAAAAAGCGGCTGCAAGGCCGGTTCGGGCAAGTAGACCGCATGGTCGGGAGCATGGCTGTGGCATTCGTCGAAACCGAACGCCAGGGGTCGGTTCAACTGACAGCGGGTGGTTTGCAAGTAGAGAATATCCTCCCGCCCGGTCTGGAGAGCCGTTTCCTCGGCGACGCCCCGTCCCAGCGCGGTCGCGGTTTCCGCCAGTCCAATCACCAGCAGCGGTCCCGGCAGGTCGGCGATTTTGGCGGCGAGTCGGGCGTGAACCGCGCGCATGACGCTGGGACGGACCGGCCAATGCTTGCCCAGCACCTTGCTGACGAACAGGTACAGCCGCCGGGGATTTTGACGGGTGGCGTAGCCCAAACAGCTTTCCAGGGGTATTTCCTCGCGCCGAAGGGTCAGGGTCAGGCAACCGGCCTGAATCGGAATCTGCAAGGTTCGTAACACCCAATGTTTCCTTTCCGGATGGCTCACAGGCCCAAATCATCCAGGATGGTTGTGACACGATGAAGATAAGTATGCTCGGCCAGCACCCGGCGGCGGCCCGCCTCGGCGATTTGCAGGCCAAAGGCGGAGTCTCGTTGCAAGCGCGCCACCAGCGCGTTGAGTTCCTCGCGGTCCCGGTAGACCAGAATTTCCCGTCCCGGCTCGAAACACAAGGGTAAATCGGGCAGATCGTCGTTCAACACCGGCGTCCGGCAGGCCAGCGGCTCGAAGCTGCGCTGATTCAGGCCGTGTTCGACGTTGGCTTCGTTGCGGACGTTGAGCACGGCGCAATGGCGCTGATAGAGGCGAATCAGCCGACCCTGGCTGATTTTGCGGTTGCTCACCCGATGGAAACCCTCGCGCGCCAGCCCACGCCAGTCGGTGCCGATGATCCGGGCGGGCGCGTCCAGACCGCGCAGCACGGTCTCGCGGAACGCGGTGCGACTGGCGACGAACAGCAGTTCAGGCCGCCGCGCCGTCGGACCCGGTTGGAACCGTTCCGGGTCCACCGCCAGCGGCAGATAGCGGCCCGCCGTCGCGAATCCCGCCTGCTCCGCATCCCGAACAAAGCGGGTGTCGGTGAAATAGAGCCGGTCGCAGGCATCGGGCTGTTCCCGACCTTCCCGAGCCAACCAGCGATCGCCGATCAACCCGGCGATCGGCGGTGGCCGAGAAGACGCGCGCAAAATCCGGTAATAAACCGCCGGCGCCCAAAAAACCCCGACCACCAGGATCAGGTCAGGACGAAACCGCGCGAGCACACGCTCGAAACGGGCCAGCATCCAGGGAGCGGTCGCCGCGTTGCCCCCCTGCCACTTGGCGCGCAACCGCGAACCCAGCGTGTCGCCGTTGATGGCGAAAACTCGTGCGGCGTGGCCCAGTCGCAGACTGGCGCGGTATAAATTTTCCAGCCACAGCACCAGGCTGCCACGCTTGCCAAGCAGCAGAATCCGGGGCAAGGCGCCGGAAACATTCATCTTCCCGCTCCCTACAACACCACGGCTTGTTCGATCTTGGCCACGCGCACCCCGCTGATCGGCCAAGGAATATCGGCTTCCTCGACCGTACCGGCGACCCACCGCAGCAGCCAGTACGGCAGGTTTAACCCTGCTTGACAGGCCATATCGATGCCACCCGACATGCGCGGATTGACTTCCAGGAAACATTGTTCGCGGCGGCCGTCAGAATGCAACCGCTCGCGGGTTTGCACGTTGACCAGTCCGTTGAGTCCAAGTACGGCGACGGCCTGCCGGGCGATCTCCCAAGCTTCCGGGTCCGTTTCGATCCATTGCCAGCGCCCGTGCGCTTCCGCGGGCTTGCGACGGACCACGGCGCGCATCAGCCGCCCTTCCCACGCCAGGCAGTCGATGGAACGCTCGTCGCCGGCCAGATATTCCATCACCAGGAACGGGCGGGAGCCATCAGTGCTGGCCAGGAGACTGGCGAACTCGGCGCTGCCGATTGTGAAGCAATCGTTGGCCAGAAACCGGTCCAGCGGACGTTTGCGGTCGTCGATCAACCGGAAACCGAGACCATAGATGGAGCGGGCCGGCTTGACGCACACCCGCCCCACTCCATTGGCCAACCCCGCCAACACCGTGGCGAACTCGTCGGCGGTCGCCACCGACTGGGTTCGGGGCAACGGTACGCCGGCGACGGCCAGTCGGGCGTTAGCGCGGGTTTTATCCTGAACGGCATCCAAGGTATCCCCGTCGGGGCAGGGCAACAGCAGTCGCACGCCGGCGGCGGCGAAGCGGGTTTGTTGATTCAGCAGCACCGCCCAGCGGCCCTGCGGCCAAACCCAGGCGAAAGCCTTTTGCTGGCTCTGTGCCAGCAACCAGTCCACGTAGGCGTCCGGAGCCAAGTCCGCCGGTTCTAGCGCGAAGGAATCCGCGATCCGGCGCAGGGGGGTATGTTCGGTGGCATAGGTTGCGCCCAGATGAAATTCGCCCGGCGTCATGGCCCGGTGGATCAGGGCGATGGCGTCGCGGACGTTGGATAGCCCGCGGGTTAAGAGTATGCGTGTGCTCACGAGTGATGGGTCATCATTAAAGAAGCTTTCTGGAAAATCAGGCATTCCGGCAACCGCCTCAACGGGACCCGCGATCATTTTTTCATAAAATCAATCCTCTATACGGTTGCATCAACGCTCATTCGCGCACGAAATTCGCCTTGGAAACAGTCTTTGGCCACGGTGGGAAAAAGCGTTGGGAGGATGCTACTGCTTTTCTTATCGCGGCAGTCCGGTTACAACTAAAAACTCTTATCACTCAACCACGGGAAATACCGCATGCCTGAGTTCAAAACCTTCGCCACCGCCGCCATCGTCCTGTTGCTAACCACTGGCGCCGCCCACGCCGGGCCGACCCTGGACGCCGTCAGGAAGAACGGCTTCATCAAGTGTGGCGTCAGCGACGGTCTGCCGGGCTTTTCCTTCGCTGACGATAAAGGCCATTTCAGCGGTATCGACGTGGACGTGTGTCGCGGCATCGCCGCCGCGGTGTTCGGCGACGCCACCAAAGTCCGGTTCATCTCCCTGACCGCCAGGGACCGCTTCACCGCCCTGCAATCCGGCAAAGTCGACGTGCTGTCGCGCAATACCACCTGGACGTCCAGCCGCGATACCACCCTGAACCTGCACTTCACGGGCATCACTTACTACGACGGCCAAGGCTTTCTGGTTAACAAGAAGCTGGGCGTCAAAAGCGCCAGGGAACTGGACGGCGCCACCGTGTGCCTCCGAGCCGGCACGACCACCGAGTTGAATCTGAGAGACTATTTCCATGCCAATCAGATGAAGTTCACCCCGGTCGTCTACGAAAAATCCGACGAGAGCGCCAAGGCCCTGGAAGCCGGCGACTGCAACGCGCTGACCTCGGATCAGTCACAGCTCTACGCTCTGCGCATCAAGCTGGCTCACCCGGACGAGTACGTGGTGTTGCCGGAGGTAATCTCCAAGGAGCCGCTGGGTCCGGTGGTTCGTCATGGCGATGATGACTGGTTCAATATCGTCAGGTGGACGCTCTTCGCCATGGTCAACGCCGAGGAACTGGGCGTCAACTCCAGGAACGTCGAGGACATGAAAAAATCCATCAACCCCGACGTCAAGCGCCTGTTGGGCGTTGAGGGCGACACGGGTAAAGACTTCGGTTTGGCGAACGACTGGATGGCCACGGTGATCAAGCAAGTCGGCAACTACGGAGAAATTTTTGACCGCAATGTCGGTCAGGGTAGCCCGCTGCAGATCAGCCGTGGTTTGAACGCGCTATGGACCCAGGGTGGTCTGCAATACGCGCCGCCAGTTCGCTGAACACAACAGGGAAGTTTTTTTACAGATTCCAATATCCTACTCCTCCGGTTCGTAACCCAGATTGGGTCCCAGCCACCGTTCCGCCTCCGCCAGGGTCCAGCCCTTGCGCCGGGCGTAATCCGCTACTTGATCCCGATCCAGCCGCCCCACGCCGAAATAGCGCGCTTCGGGGTGGCTGAAGTACCAGCCGCTCACCGCCGCCGTCGGCGTCATCGCGAAGTTCTCGGTCAGATGGATGCCGGCGGCGCGGTCCACGTCCAGCAGTTGCCAGAGCAGGCCCTTCTCGGTGTGATCGGGACAGGCCGGATAGCCCGGCGCGGGGCGGATGCCGCAGTATTTTTCCGCGATTAAATCTTCGTTAGTCAACCGCTCGTCCGCCGCGTAGCCCCAGAACTCTTTGCGCACCCGTTCGTGCAGGCACTCGGCGAAGGCCTCCGCCAGCCGGTCGGCCAGCGCCTTGAGCAGGATAGCGCGGTAGTCATCGTGCGCGCGCTCGAACTCCCGCACCCGTTCGTCGATGCCGATGCCGGCGGTCACGGCGAACGCGCCGAGATAGTCGGCGATTCCCGACTCGCGCGGCGCGACCCAGTCGGCCAGACAATAATGCGGCTTGCCCGCCGGTTTCGGACCTTGTTGACGCAGGTGATGGAGGGTCATCAACACCTGCTCGCGACCCTCGTCGGCGTACAGCACGGTATCGTCGTCGCCGACCCGGTGGGCGGGAAAGAACCCGATCACCGCCCGCGCCGTCAGCCAGCGGTCGGTGATGAGGCGGTCCAGCAGGGTCTGGGCGTCAGCGAACAAATGCCGGGCCTGCTCGCCCTGTTCGGGATCGTCGAGGATATTCGGGTAGCGCCCGCGCAGTTCCCAAGCCTGAAAGAACGGGGTCCAGTCGATCCGTTCCGCCAGTTCCGCCAGCGAATAATCCTCGAAAGTCCGCACGCCGAGGAACCCGGGCTTGGGGGGAAGGTAGGCCGACCAGTCGAGCACGGGTCGGTTGGCCCGGACCTGGGCCAGCGGCAGCAACGGTTCCCGGTTGCGGCGGTTGGCGTGTTGCTCGCGCTTCTGGACGTAGTCGGCCTTGGTGCGGGCGATAAAGCCCTCCCGGGAATCCAGTCCCAGCAGATTCTGCGCCACGCCCACCGCCCGCGAGGCATCCTTGACGTAGACCACCGAACCGGGGTACTGCGGGTCGATCTTGACCGCCGTATGCATCACCGACGTGGTCGCGCCGCCGATCAGCACCGGCACGGTGAAACCCTGCCGGTGCATCTCCTTGGCGACGTTGACCATTTCATCCAGCGACGGCGTGATCAGGCCGGACAGGCCGATCATA
The DNA here is from genome assembly GCA_046485105.1 of Candidatus Competibacteraceae bacterium. Classification (GTDB taxonomy): domain Bacteria; phylum Pseudomonadota; class Gammaproteobacteria; order Competibacterales; family Competibacteraceae; genus REEE01. The sequence continues at coordinate 6,909 of JAWOHQ010000475.1, forward strand.
TCCGCGTCGTGTTCCCGCGCGGCCTCGAGAATCTTTTGCGCCGGGACCATGACCCCCAAATCGACCACCTCGAAATTATTGCATTGCAGCACCACGCCGACGATGTTCTTGCCGATATCGTGGACGTCGCCCTTGACCGTGGCCAGCACGATCCGGCCGTTGCTGCGGCGCGCGCCTTCGGCCTGTTCCGCTTCGATGTACGGGATCAGATACGCCACCGCCTTCTTCATCACCCGGGCCGACTTCACCACCTGCGGCAGAAACATCTTGCCGGCTCCGAACAGATCGCCGACCACGTTCATGCCGTCCATCAATGGACCTTCAATCACATGCAACGGTCGCTCGCTCTGCTGGCGGGCCTCCTCGGCATCGATCTCGACAAATTCGTCGATGCCTTTAACCAGCGCGTGTTCCAGCCGTTTGATGACCGGCCAGGATCGCCAGTCCAAACCCTCACCCCTGACCCCTCTCCCAGAGGGCGAGGGGGAATCTTCCTTGTATTGGTCGGCGATTTCCAACAAGCGCTCGGTGGCGTCGGGGCGGCGGTTGAGGATCACGTCCTCGACCCGCTCCCGCAGTTCGGCGGGAATTTCCTCATAGATCGCCAGTTGGCCGGCGTTGACGATGCCCAGGTCCATGCCGGCGCGGATGGCGTGGTAGAGGAACACCGAATGAATCGCCTCGCGCACCGGGTTGTTGCCCCGGAACGAGAAGGAGACGTTGGACACCCCGCCGGAGATCAGCGCGTGCGGCAACTCGGCCTTGATTCGCCGCGTGGCTTCGATGAAATCCCGTCCGTAGCCATTGTGTTCTTCAATCCCGGTGGCGACCGCGAAGATGTTGGGATCAAAGATGATGTCCTGCGGCGGGAAGCCGACCTGTTCGGTCAGAATGCGGTAGGCGCGCTGGCAGATGGCGAATTTGCGGTCCTCGGTATCGGCCTGGCCCTGCTCGTCGAAGGCCATGACGATCACCGCCGCGCCATAACGATGAACCAGCCGGGCTTGCCGGATGAATTCCGCTTCGCCTTCCTTCATGCTGATGGAGTTCACCACCGGTTTGCCCTGGATGCGCTTGAGGCCGGCTTCCAGAATGTCCCATTTAGACGAATCGATCATCACCGGGACCCGGCTGATATCCGGCTCGGCGGCGATCAGATTCAGAAACGTCGTCATCGCCTCCTGCGAGTCCAACATCCCTTCGTCCATGTTGATGTCGATGATCTGCGCGCCGTTTTCGACCTGCTGGCGGGCGACGTCCAGCGCGGCGTTATAGTCGCCGGCCTTGATCAACCGCTTGAACGCCGCCGAGCCGGTGACGTTGGTGCGCTCGCCGACGTTGACGAACAAGGTCTCCGGACCGATGTTGAACGGCTCCAGCCCAGCTAGCCGGCATTGCGGTTCGATGGCGGGAATCGGGCGCGGCGGCAGATCGCGCACCGCCTCGACGATGGCGCGGATGTGGGCGGGCGTCGTGCCGCAGCAGCCGCCGACGATGTTGAGGAAACCGCTTTCGGCGAACTCGCGAATGGTCGCCGCCATCTGTTCCGGCGTCTCGTCGTATTCGCCGAAGGCGTTGGGCAAACCGGCGTTGGGATGGGCGGAGACGTAGGTGTCGGCGATGCGCGCCAGTTCGGCGAGGTAGGGCCGCAACTGCGTCGCGCCCAGCGCGCAGTTGAGGCCGAACGACAGCGGGCGAATGTGCGACAGCGAGTTCCAGAACGCCTCGGTGGTCTGCCCGGACAGAGTCCGGCCGGAGGCGTCGGTGATGGTGCCGGAGATCATCACCGGCAGGCGAATGCCGGAATCGTCGAAGAATTGCTGGATGGCGAACAGCGCGGCCTTGGCGTTCAACGTGTCGAAGATGGTTTCCACCAGCAGAATATCCACGCCGCCCGCGACCAAGGCTTGCGCGGCTTCGGTATAGGTAGCGACCAGTTCATCGAAGGTGACGTTGCGGAAGCCGGGATTGTTGACGTCCGGCGACAAGCTGGCGGTGCGGCTGGTGGGACCCAACACCCCGGCGACGAAGCGCGGCCGGGCGGGATCGCGAGTGGTGAATTCATCGGCGACTTCGCGGGCCAGCCGGGCCGCCGCTCGATTCAGTTCCGGCACGAGGCTCTCCATGCCGTAATCGCGCATGGAAATCGCCGTGGAGTTGAAAGTATTGGTTTCAATGAGATCCGCGCCGGCGTCCAGATAAGCGGCGTGAATCTCGTGGATGATCGCCGGCTGAGTCAGCGCCAGCAGGTCGTTGTTGCCCTTGAGATCGCTCGGCCAGTCGCGGAATCGTTCGCCCCGGTAGTCAGCCTCTTGCAGGCGGTAGCTCTGGATCATGGTGCCCATGGCGCCATCGAGGATTAAAATGCGACGGGCGAGTAATTCTTGCAGTGGGGCGGTGCGGTCGATAGTCATCAATGCGGTACCCGGAAATTTTGTTCGGGCGATAAGAAAATCCTTCCCCCGAGGAGAGACAGGCTGGAAGTGAATATTTTTCAAAATGTTGGGGTTAAAAAGACTGATGGGTTAAAGCTGGAAGGCATCCCGAATCCATTCCATCCGCGGGTCGTCTTCGGTTTGAAGAATCGCCACCACATCGAAACGGCAGGGCAGATCGAGGCGCCAGCGTTGCAGGTAGAACGCCGCCGCGCGCAGCAGTCGTTGCTGCTTGGTCCGGGTCACCGACTCGGCGGGCGTGCCGTAGCGACTGTGTCGGCGGCTGCGGACTTCGACGAAGACCAGGTAGCCGGCATCGCGCATGATCAGGTCCAATTCTCCGACGCGGCAACGAAAGTTGCGCGCCACCAGAGTCAGTCCTCGCGCTTCCAGATAGCGGAGAGCCAGGTCCTCTGCGGCGGCGCCTTGCGCGATGCGACTGGGCACGGATGATCTCCAAGGCTGAAACGATACAGGGTGGACTGCGAGATCCCGTGCATGCGAGACGTCAGGCGACCTGTTTCTCCCACCGATAGAGCCGCAGGGGAGGGATGTTGAGCATTTCCAGGGCGACTTGCGCCGAACCAAAAAACGGGCGTGAAAGATTCTCAACCTGTCTGCTGAGCTGGTAGGCCACGAAACGTCCTCCCGGGGTGAGCACCGACGAAATCGTTTCCAGAATTCGCCCGCCCATCGTGCGATTGATCGTGGAAAATGGTATCCCCGAAATAACCACCTCAGGAGCTGGCAGATCGTACAACGCAAGCACCTCTTGAAGTTCGTGGGCGCTGCCGCAGTGAGCGATCAGTCGCGCATCCTCAATGCGCCCGAGCAAATCACAGAACCGCTGGTTGATCTCGATGCTCAACAGCCTGGCGCGCGGTGACATTGCGCCGAGGATCGCCCGGGTCGTGCCCCCGGTGCCGGCCCCCAGATCAACGATGGTTTGGGCGGATCGAACCCCCGACAGTTCCACGATACGCCGTTCGAGAAAGCGCGAACTCGGGATGATGGAGGCCACTTGCTGGGGATTCCGCAAGAACTCCTGCAGAAAGGCGATTCGGTCATCCATTTTTCTGGGCCTTCGCGCGGTACGGTGCATGAGCTTTTCTCCATCAGTAGGATGATCATTTTAACCTATTGTGAATCATAGGTAACCAGGCGATCCATAGCGTCGATGTCGCGTCGGAAACCAAACGCTCTAGCCTTTTTCGATCTGGAACTGCCCCTCGCCGCTCAGGGGCGGTGGTGGTCGCTGGCTTTCCAACTTGACCCGCAACCGCAGGTTGTTGGCCGAATCGGCATGCCGAATCGCGGTCTCATAGCCGATCCGGCCGGCTTCGTACAGATTGAAGAGCGCATCATCGAAGGTGATAATGCCCTGTTCGCTGGACCGGGCCATCACGCTCTTGATCTCCTTGACCCGGCCCTGAAAGATCAGCTCCGCCATCAGTGGGGTGTTGAGCAGGATCTCCACCGCTGGAATCAAGCCCGGCCAATCCTCGCGAGGCAGTAACCGCTGTGAAATAAAGGCCCGGACGTTGAATGACAGGTCCATCAACACCTGCGCCCGTTTCTCTTCCGGGAAAAAGTTGATGATGCGATCGAAGGCCTGGTCGGTGTTGTTGGCATGCAGGGTGGTCAGGCACAGGTGGCCGGTTTCGGCGAAATTGATCGCGTACTGCATGGTTTCCCGATCCCGGACCTCGCCGATGAAAATCACGTTGGGCGCCTGGCGCAGGGTGTTCTTCAGGGCCACTTCGTAGGAATCGGTATCCACGCCGACCTCACGCTGATCGACCAGAGACAGCTTGTGCCGGTGAAAGAACTCGATGGGATCCTCGACGGTGATGATATGCTCCCGGCGAAGGCCGTTACGGTGATCCAGCAGGGCCGCCATGGAGGTCGTCTTGCCGCAACCGGTGCCGCCCAGGAAAATCACCAGCCCACGCTGATTCATGGCGATGTCCTTGAGGATCGGCGGCAGGTTGAGTTCCTCGATGGTCGGGATTCGCTGCTGGATCAACCGCAGCACCATGCCGGCGCTGCCGCGCTGGGTGAAGGCGCTGACCCGGAACCGCGCGATGTCGGGAAAATTGAGGGAAAAATTGACTTCGTGATGCTGGTCAAAGTCCCGCGCCTGCCGGTCGTGCATAATCGAGCGCACCAGTAGCATGGTTTGCTGCGGGGTCAATTTGCGCTCGCCGATCCGATGAATATCCTGGTTGACTTTGAGGGCCGGCGGGCTGCCAGCGGTGATGAAGATGTCCGATCCTTCCAGTTCCAGCAACTTGAGCGTCAATTCGTAAAGATACTGGGTCGCCTTGTCGTGGTCGGTTATGACTGGTACCGCGTTCGATTCCATGCCTTTCTCCTTACCGTTCGATTATCCGCTTTATACCGGTTACCCACCGATATTGGAATTCGATCATCATTGCCCCGCCAGCCCCCTGCACGGAGCGCCAAGGGAGTGAACGATGAGGGTCTGGTATTCTATACTGGGGGCGTTGCGTTGGGACCCGACCGTTCCGGGCGCGCGCCTCTCCCCACGTCTGCCGTTCCCAGTCGTCGGGACCCTCGGCGCCTCGCCTCTCGGCCTCACGCAGACGCATTCCTCGTCAGGAGATTCTCATCGCCATGAGCCGTTCCCGTCGCCTGTTGCCAATCCTGGCGCTACTCCCCCTGTTGTGCTGGACGATCGACCCCTCGGCGCGTCCCGCCGAACCGCAGCCCCTCCCGGACTTTCGCAAGCTAGTCAAACAAAACGAACCCGCCGTCGTCAACATCAGTTCCACGCAGACGCCCAGCCGACGCGAGTCGGCCCGCGTACCTGGTTTTCCGGAACTGCCCGGAGCCGATAATCCCTACCTCGAATTTTTCAAGCGTTTCTTTCAGGAACGCCCGGAATTGCCCGGCGACCGTCAGTCCAACTCCCTGGGGTCGGGCTTCGTCATCTCGCCGGATGGCTACATCCTGACCAATGCCCACGTCGCTCAGGATGCCGACAAGATCATCGTCCGGCTCAGCGATCAGCGGGAACGGCCGGCCCGGGTCATCGGCGTGGACGAACTGACCGATGTGGCCCTGCTCAAGATCGAAGGCGAAAACTTGCAGGCGGTCAAGATCGGTGATTCCGACGCGTTGGAAGTCGGCGAATGGGTGCTGGCCATCGGCTCGCCGTTCGGGCTGGAACAAACCGCGACTCAGGGTATCGTCAGCGCGTTGGGCCGTAACCTGCCCAGCGGCACCTATGTCCCCTTTATCCAGAGCGACGTCGCGGTCAATCCCGGCAGTTCCGGTGGCCCGCTGTTTAACCTGCGCGGCGAGGTGGTCGGCATCAATTCGCAGATCTATAGCAGCACCGGCGGCTACATGGGCTTGTCGTTCGCCATCCCCATCAAATTGGCGATGCAGATCGCCGAGCAGTTGAAGGTGACTGGCGAGGTGACGCGCGGCTGGCTGGGAGTGCTGCTGCAACCGGTCAACAACGATCTGGCCGAGGCGTTCAATCTGGACCGGCCACGTGGGGCGTTGGTGGCGCAGATCCTGCCCGAAAGCCCGGCGGCCGGCGCCGGCTTTCGACAGGGCGACATTATCTTGCGCTACGGCGGCGAACCGGTGGAGGACTCCTCGCAGTTGCCGCGGATGATCGGCGTCACCCCCGTCGGCCGAACCGTGGCGATGTCGGTGCTGCGTAACGGCGAACCGCTGGAAATCAAGGCCACCATCGCCCGTCTGGAAGTCGCCGAGGAATCGATCGCCACCATGGACGGGCACGACGAACCCTTGCTGGCGATCTCCGTCGCCGACCTCAGCAACGAACAGCGCCGCGCTCTGGGTCCGGAAGAACAGGGCGTTTTGGTGACCGGCCTGGATTTGGGTCCAGCCGCCAACGCCGGCCTGTATCCGGACGACATCATCCTGCAGCTCAATCATAATCCGGTGAAGAGCGCCAGTCAGTTCGTCGAAATGGTCAGGGAAATGCCCCGGGCCAAGGCGGTGCCCTTGCTGGTGCGGCGGGAGCATGAATCGTTGTACCTGGCGGTACGCCTGCCTTCCGAATAGGACTCCTCCCGAGACCACCGCGATGAATCCCAACAACTGTCTGGACTTTGAAAAGCCCATTGCCGAACTGGAGGCGATGCTCGAGGAACTGCGTCATCTCCGCGACGATCAGGAACTCAATATCGGCGATGAAATCGCCCGCCTGGAAACCAAAAGCAAGGCGCTGACCGATACCATCTTCGCCAGCCTGACCCCATGGCAAATTTCCCAGATCGCCCGTCATCCGCTGCGGCCGTACGCGCTGGATTACATCAAGCGCCTGTTCACGGACTTCCAGGAACTGCACGGCGACCGGACCTTCGCCGATGACCACGCCATCGTCGGCGGTCCGGCGCGGCTGGACGGCCGGCCGGTGATGGTGATCGGCCATCAGAAGGGTCGCGACACCCGGGAGAAGATTTACCGCAATTTCGGCATGCCGCGCCCGGAGGGCTACCGCAAGGCGCTGCGGCTCATGAAACTGGCCGAGCGGTTCCAGTTGCCGGTGTTGACCTTGATCGATACGCCCGGCGCCTATCCAGGCATCGGCGCCGAGGAACGCGGCCAGAGTGAGGCGATTGCCCGTAATCTGTTCGAGATGAGCCAGTTGCGGGCGCCCGTGATCTGCACGGTGATCGGCGAGGGCGGCTCCGGAGGAGCGCTGGCCATCGGCGTGGGCGACCGGGTACTGATGTTGCAATACAGCACCTATTCGGTGATCTCGCCAGAAGGCTGCGCGGCGATCCTGTGGAAGAGCGCCAACAAGGCGCCCGAGGCCGCCGAGGCGCTGGGTTTGACCGCGGATCGATTGTTGAAGCTGAATCTGATCGACGGCGTCGTTCCCGAACCGCCCGGCGGCGCGCACCGCGACCCGGAGCAGATGGCGGACCATCTCCGCACCCTGTTGCGGGAACAGTTACGACAACTGGATGTTCTGGGAGTGGATGATCTGCTGGAACAGCGCTACCGGCGGTTGATGGCCTATGGAATCTTCAAGGAAGCAGCCCCAGCGACCCCCGTCCAATCCTCTTGGCCGAGCAGCGTGGTGGCGCTGCTGGGGAAAGAAACTTTGCTGGGGAAGGACAAGGATTCCTGAGACGCGAACTTGGCGGGAGTCCAGTCCGGGAAGTGGTGGCCAGACAAAAAAACCTCTCAAGAATACAGCCACAGGATCATGCCCAGCGACACAAAGGCCACCACCGCATTCAGCGGCAAGCCCACCCGCAAATAATCGGAAAAGCGATAACCGCCCGGGCCGTACACCATCAGATTCGTCTGATAACCGATGGGCGTCGAGAATTCCGCTGAAGCCGCCATCATCACCGCCAGCGCAAACGGCAACAACCCGACCTGCAAATTCTCGGTCACCGCTTGGGCAATCGGAAACATCAGCAACGCCGACGCGTTATTGTTGATGACCGCCGTAAACAGCACTGTCGCCAGATAGATCATGATGAGATTCAGCGTCGGCGAATCGCCGGCCAGCCCCACCAGGCCCAACGCCACCACGCGGGCCAGCCCGGTGCTATCCAGCGCCGCGCCGATCCCGAACGCCGCCGCGATCAACAACAACACCGACCAGTCCACGCTGTGCCGGGCGCCCTCGACGCTCACGCAGCGGGTCAGCACCATCAACCCCGCCGCCGCCAGCGCCGCCTCGAACATCCCGACCCAGCCGATACCGGCCGCCAGCACCATCGCCAACAGAATCCCCAGCGCCAGAGCCCCACGCTCGTGGCGGGGTGGGGTTGAATCCGGCACCGGGCTGACCAGAAAAAAGTCCCGATTGCCGCGATGGGCCTCCAGGAAACCGATTCCGGCCTCGACCAGTAGAATATCGCCCGGACGCAGCATGATGTCGCCAATTTTGCCGCGCAACCGCTCGCCGTTGCGCGCCACCGCGATCACGACCGCCTTGTACCGGTTGCGGAACCGGCCATCCCGGATGGTTTGCCCCACCAAGGGACAGGTGTTCGACACCACCGCCTCGACCAGCATCCGCTCGCTGCGCCGCTCGGCCAGCTTGAACACCTGGTTCGGCGCCGGCGTCAACCCGCGAATGCGTTGTAAATCCACCACCGACTCCACTACCCCAACGAAGATCAGCCGATCCCCAGCGCACAGCGGTTCCCGGGGCGAAACCGCCGGCAGGATGACCCCCTCGCGATCCACCTCCATCAGATAGCAGCCCGGCAAATGGCGCAGCCCGGCGGCCTCGATCGTCTGCCCCACCAGCGGCCCGGCTGGATCGACCAACATCTCCAGGGTGTAGCGGCGCGGGTCGTCGCTCGGCGACACCGCTGGCCGCCGATCCGGCAGCAACCAGCGGCTGGTCAGCACCAGGAACGCCAGTCCGGCTATCGCGACCGGCAGGCCGATCGGGGTGATCGCGAACATGCCCAGGGAAATGCCGGCGCGGTCGATCAACAGGCCGTTAACCACCAGGTTGGTGCTGGTCCCAATCAGCGTGCAGGTGCCGCCCAGAATCGCCGCGTAGCTCAACGGAATCATCAATTTAGAGACCGGCAACTGATACTTGCGCGCCCACTCGCTCACCGCCGGGATCAGCATTCCCACCACCGGCGTATTGTTGAGAAAGGCGCTCAATCCCATGACCGGCAGCATCATCCGCACCTGGGCCCGCGTCAGAGACTGCGGCCGCCCCAGCACCCACTGCACCAGCCACTGCACGCCGCCGGTCTCCCGCATGCCGGCTACCACCACATACAACGCCCCGACCGTGATCACCCCCTGATTGGCCAGCCCTCCGAAGGCTTGCCCCACTGGCACGATCCCCACGATCACCAGCAGGATCAACCCGCCCAGAAAGACCAAATCCGGCGCGGCGCGGGTCGCGCTCAGCACGCCCAACAGGCTCAGAATCAGACCGGCGGTAAACCAGGCTTCCCATCCCATGCGCGCCTGCCCCGCTACTTAAGATCCACGCAACACCCGCCGCTCGGTCAGATGGTTCAATAAACGCTCCACGTTGGTTTCGACTGAATTTCGCTCGCTATCGAGTACCAGTTCCGGTCGCTCCGGCGACTCGTAGGGCGAGTCGATGCCGGTGAAATCCTGAATCACTCCAGCGCGCGCCTTGGCGTACAGACCTTTGGGATCGCGGCGCTCGCACGTCTCCAGCGAGGCTTGGACATAGATCTCGAAAAACTCGCCTTCCGGGACCAGCGCCCGGACCAGCGCCCGGTCGGCGCGGAACGGCGAAATGAACGCGGTGATCACGATCAGACCGGCATCGGCGAACAGCGCCGCCACCTCACCGATCCGGCGAATGTTCTCGACCCGTTCCTCCTTGGAAAAACCCAGATCCTGATTCAAACCGTGACGGACGTTGTCGCCGTCCAGGAGATAGCTGTGATAACCGCGCTGGATCAGCCGCTGCTCGAGCGCATTAGCCAGGGTGGATTTCCCCGAGCCGGACAGTCCGGTCAGCCAGATCACGCACGGTCGTTGCGCCTTCTGATTGGCCCGTTGCGCCCGGGTGACCTTGTGCTCGTGCCAGACCACGTTCCGCGACTTATCGATCAACGGCTGGATCACGGGGCGCACGATCAGGCCGGCGCCGACCGTGATGTTGCTGAGACGGTCGATGAAGATGAAAGCGCCGGTTCCCGGGCATTCCTCGTAGGGATCGAACGGCATGGGCTGGTTCAGGGCAACCCGGCAATAGCCGATCTCATTTAACCCCAATTCCTCGGCGCGTTGGTGCTCCAGCGTGTTGATGTCGATGCGGTGATGCAACACAGTTGGAGTGGCCGGCAACAGGCGCGTCCCCAGCTTCAGGTCGTACTGGCGACCCGGCAACAGCGGTGCGTCCGCCATCCACACCACCTTGGCGTCGAAGGTGTCCGCCACCGCCGGCAACTGGTCGGGGTGGACCAGCAGATCGCCGCGACTGAGATCGATTTCGTCGCGCAGAGTCAAAGTCACCGCCTGACCGGCAAACGCCTCGGCCAGCTTTCCGTCGGCGGTGATGATGGTCGCGACCTGGCTGCGCCGCCCCGAGGGCAACGCCACCACGTCGTCGCCCGGCCGCACCACTCCAGCGGCGACAGTGCCGCAAAAACCGCGAAAATCCGGGCTGGGGCGGTTGACGAATTGCACCGGGAAGCGGAAATCACGCAGGTTGCGGTCGGCCGCCACCTCGATCTCCTCCAGCAACTGGAGCAGCGTCGGTCCGTCATACCAGGGCATGGCGGTGGATGGTTGCGCGACATTATCGCCGCGCAGCGCCGACACCGGGATACAACGCACGTCCCGCACTCCCAACTGGGCCACAAACTCCAGATACTCCTCGCGGATGCGTTCGAACACCGCCGCATCGAACCCAACCAGATCCATCTTGTTGATCGCCAAGACCAGATGGTGAATGCCCAACAACGACACGATGAAGCTGTGGCGACGGGTCTGGACCTGTATTCCCTTGCGGGCGTCCACCA
>JAWOHQ010000488.1:0-7842 GCA_046485105.1 Candidatus Competibacteraceae bacterium
CGGCAGCACACTCTGCTCCCTGCCGTCCAGGTGCAGTACCAGCTCATCCCCGATATCGAACAGCTTGCGCGCAGCGACCGTCACCGCAAAATCCTCTCCGCTCTTGGCGCTTTCGAGCTGGGTGCTGATCTGTAATTCGAGATCTGTCGCAAGCAGCGTCAGCGAATAGTTTCCTTCTTGCCTCACCAGGAGGCACTGCTGGGTATCTTCTTATGGCAATCTACTCTTGCCTTCGCCCTCGAACACCGGTCTTGTCAAGGCGGGTCAAACCAAAGAAAGGACTCGGGAGACAGGTTGTGGGGCTGCCCCGAATTCGCCGTGCCGAGCCTGCAAGCCTTGTTGGACGCCGGATACCCGCTTGCCGCCGTTTATACCCAGCCGGACCGGCCGGCTGGCCGGGGGCGCCGGGTGCGGTTCGGTCCGGTGAAAACCCACGCCCTGGCGGCCAACCTTCCGATCCATCAGCCCGCCACGCTGCGTGAGCCCGCCGTTCAGGCCGAACTGGCGGCGCTGGCGTCGGATCTGCTGGTGGTAGCCGCATACGGATTGATTCTGCCGCCAGCGGTGCTCGCCATCCCCCGGCTGGGCTGCGTCAACGTCCATGCCTCGCTGTTGCCACGCTGGCGCGGCGCGGCGCCGATCCAGCGGGCGTTGCTGGCTGGCGACGTGGAAACCGGGGTCTGCATCATGCGCATGGAAGCCGGCCTGGATACCGGACCGGTGTTCGCCCGCGCGAGTTGTCCGATCCCGCGCGGGATGACCGGCGGCGAATTGCATGACCGGCTGGCCGCGCTGGGCGCGGAGACGCTCGTTGCGGTGCTTCCGGACCTGCTGGCGGAACGGCTGATTCCGGAACCACAGGACGAGTCCCGCGCCACTTATGCGCCCAAGCTGGACAAGGCCGAGGCTGAATTGGACTGGACCCGACCCGCATTGGATCTGGAACGTCAGGTGCTGGCGTTCAACCCCTACCCGGTCGCCTGGACCCGGACGGACGACCAGACGACGCTGCGCGTTTGGCGCGCGCGCGCCGAGGCGGAATCCAGCGCGGCGCCGCCAGGCGTGGTGCTGCGGGAAACGAACGATGGCATCCGGGTCGCCGCCGGTTCCGGCGTCTTGCGTTTGACCGAGGTCCAGCTGCCGGGCGGCCGGCCTTTGCCCGTCGCGGCGTTCCTGAACGCCCACCGGCTCGCCGGCCGGCGGCTGGGCGCGGCATGATATGAATGTCCGTGCCGTCGCGGCCCGTTTGCTGGGGCAGGTGTTGGGCCAAGGCCAGTCGCTGGCGCTGGTCTTGCCACCAGCGCTGGAGCAGGTCGACCCGCTCGATCGCGGTCTGCTCCAGGAATTGGGTTACGGCGTATGCCGCTGGCAACCGATGCTGCAAGCGTTGCTCGACCGGCTGTTGGAACGGCCGCTCGATCCGCGCGAGCCGGCGGTGCGGGCATTATTGTTAACCGGCCTCTATCAACTCCACTATCTGCGCATTCCCGAACACGCCGCGGTCGCCGAAACCGTCACGGCCGCCCGGCAGTTGCGCAAGCCTTGGGCAGCGGGACTGGTCAACGCCGTGCTGCGTTCGTTTCTGCGGCGGCGAGCGGACTTGCTGGCGGCGCTGGAAACGGATCGGGAGGCCCGAACCGCCCATCCGCGCTGGCTGCTGGGCGCGCTCGAACGGGATTGGCCGGACGACTGGCCGGCCATCGTCGCCGCCAACAACGCCCGCCCGCCCTTCACGTTGCGGGTCAACACGCGTCGTCTCGGTCGGGAAGACTACCAGTCGCGACTGGCGGAAGCCGGCTGGACCGCCGAACCGGGGGCGGCGCCGATGGCGCTGACCCTGGCCGAGCCGGTCGAGCCAACTTTGCTGCCGGGTTTCGCCGAGGGTTGGGTCTCGGTGCAGGATGCCGCCGCGCAATGGGCGGCGCCGCTGCTCGATCTTCGACCGGGGTTGCGAGTGCTGGATGCCTGCGCCGCGCCCGGCGGCAAGACCGGCCATCTGTTGGAATGCGCGCCGGACCTGGATTTGACCGCCCTCGACCGGGATGTCGCCCGTTTGGAGCGGGTACGGGAAAACCTGGCCCGGTTGCGGCTGAAAGCCCGCCTGCTGGTCGGCGACGCCGAACGGCCAACGGAATGGTGGGACGGCATTGCCTACGACCGAATTCTGGTGGATGCCCCCTGCTCGGCGACCGGAGTGATCCGTCGCCACCCGGACATCAAGTTGTTGCGCCGGGAGCGGGACATCGCCGCGCTGGCTGAATCGCAGCGGGCCATGCTAAATAGCCTCTGGCCGCTGTTGCGAGCGGATGGGCGCTTGGTGTATGCAACCTGTTCGGTGCTGCGGCGGGAAAATGAAGAGGTCGTGGCGGCTTTTCTCGCCGCCCATCCCGATGCCTGGGACCCGCCGATCATGGCCGACTGGGGTCGCGCCCCGTCGCACGGTCGCCAGATTTTGCCCGGTGAAGCTGACATGGACGGGTTTTATTATGCCGTGCTGGTCAAGCGGACCACGGTCCTGGGGGGGGAGCCGTGTCGGCCGTCGCGCCATCACTGAGGTCGAACCGATCCCGCGTCACCGTGCTGCTGGCGCTGCTGCTGGGGTTGCTGGGGTTGCTGACCGCCGCCGGCGTCCGGGCCGCCGGCTTCGAGGTTGTCAGCGCCGCCACCCGGTTGGAGGGCGGAGTCTACCGATTAAACGCCCGGCTCGAGTACCATTTCAGCCGCGCGGCGCTGGATGCCTTGCAAAACGGCGTACCGCTCACCGTCAAGGTGGAGATGGAAGTCCGCCGGCGCCGGCCCTGGTTGTGGGACGAGACGGTCTATACTCTGGCGCAGCGTTGGCGTTTGGAATATCACGCACTGAGCCGGCAGTATCTGGTGACCAACCTCAACAGCGGTGAGCGCCGGGGTTTTCCCAGTCGGATCATTGCGTTGCAAGCCATGGGCCGCATTCAGGATTTTCCCTTGCTCGACCAGAGCCTGCTGGCGTCGGACGAGCGCTATGAGGGCGCCTTGCGGGCCCGGCTCGACCTCGATGCACTGCCGGCGCCATTGCGGCTGTTCGCCTATCTCTCCGAGGATTGGCGACTGACCAGCGAGTGGTACACATGGCTACTCTGATTCGCCGGCTCGCCCGCGGCCAGGGATTGTCGCCAGCCCTGGTGTTGCTAGGACTGCTGTTGGTGATCCTGGTGCTGATGGGCCGCGCCACCACCGATTCGGCGCAGTTCGGACGCGCCTACTCCTGGTTGCTGGTGATCAGCGCTGGCGGTCTGGCGGCATTGGCGATGCTGATCCTCTACAACCTGGTGGGCTTGATCCGCCGTCACCGGCGGCGGGTGCCGGGCGCGCGCCTGACCCTGCGCCTGGCCAGCCTGTTCGCGGTGCTGGCCATTACGCCGGTGGCTCTGGTGTATGGGTTTTCCCTGCATTTCCTGCAGCGGGGAATCGATAGTTGGCTCAATGTCCAGGTGGACCGCGGTCTGGAGAATGCCCTGGAACTCAGCCGCACGGCCCTGGATCTGCGGATGCGCGAAGTGCTCCGGCAAACCGCGCGGGTCGCCGAGGCCGTCGCCGACAGCGAGGGCCAACAGGCGGTCCGCCGCCTGAATGAGTGGCTCGATCTGAGCGAGTCCTCCGAGCTGACCATGTTCGGTCATGGCGGTCGGATTCTGGCTACCGCGACTACCGACCCGACCCTGATTCTGCCGGCGCCACCGCCGGACGCGGTGTTCCTGCAAGTCCAGCAAGGCCGCGATTATGTGGGCCTGGAGCCCGTGGGTGAGACCGGATTCCATATCCGGGTAGTGGTGCCGGTGGTGTCGCTCACCAATGAAGAACGGCTGCTGCAGGCGCTGTTTCCGATCACCGACCGGTTGAGCCTGCTGGGGGAAGCGGTGCAAGCGGCGTTCGATAGTTACCGGGAGCTGGTTTTCCTGCGGGCGCCGCTCAAGGCCAGCTTTACCCTGACGCTGTCCCTGGTGCTGCTGCTGGCGGTGCTGGCGGCGTTCTGGGCGGCGTTCCATGCCGCGCACCGACTGGTGCGGCCGCTGCGGGAGCTGGCCGACGGCACCCAGGCAGTCGCCGCCGGGCAGTTCGACCAGCAATTACCGGGCGGCGGCGGTGACGAACTGGGTTTCCTGGTTCGGTCGTTCAACCAGATGACCCGCAATCTCGCGCAGGCGCGCGATACCGCGCAACGCAGCCAGGAATTGCTCGAAAGTCAGCGCGCTTACCTGGAAACCGTGCTAGCCCGGCTGTCTTCGGGCGTGTTGACCATCGATCAGGCCGGACGCCTGCAAACCGCCAACGCCGCCGCCAGCCAGATTCTGGGCGTGGATTTGCAGGTCTTCATCGGCGCCGACAGCCAGCGGATCGCCGCCGAACAGCCAGTTCTGCAGGATCTGATCGAAGTCATCGGTCCGCAATTGACCGTGGCTGGCGACTGGCGGCAGGAGATTACCTGGTTCAGCGGCGCGGGCCGACGCATCTTGATGTGTCGCGGCAGCTCCCTCCCGGATACGGTCGGCCTGCGAGGCGGACACGTGATGGTCTTCGACGACATCACCAATCTGGTGCGGGCCGAGCGCGATGCCGCCTGGGCCGAAGTGGCGCGCCGGCTGGCGCATGAGATCAAGAATCCGTTGACTCCGATCCAGTTGGCCACCGAGCGCATTCGTCATAAGTATTTGAAGCAATTCGACGAAGAACAGGGCAGGATACTGGAGCGCGGCACCCACACCATCATCCAACAGGTGCAGGCGATGAAGGAGATGGTGGATGCCTTTAGCGAGTACGCTCGCCCACCGCGCTTGCAATTAATGCCGCTGGACTTGAACGAGTTCATCACCGAAGTGCTTTATCTGTATCGCGATTACCCGGCCGGCGTGGAAATCCATCTGGATCTGGCTCAGGAACCGCTGCCGATCCATGGCGACCAGGGCCGATTGCGTCAGTTGTTGCATAATCTGGTCAAAAACGCCATCGAAGCCATCCGCGACGGTCACGGCTCGGCGCTATGGATCCGCGCGCGCCGCGAGCATGCCACCGGCGCCGACTGCGCCGAATTGAGCGTGCGCGACGATGGGCCAGGCTTTCCGCATCACGTCCTGGATACCGCCTTCGAGCCGTACGTGACTACCAAACCCAAGGGAACCGGGCTAGGATTGGCCATCGTCAAGAAAATTGTCGAAGAGCATGGCGGCTGGATTCAGTTGGAGGCGCCGCCCGAGGGCGGCGCCAGCGTGGTCATCCGGCTGCCGTTCCACCTGGAAGGCGTCGGATCGCCCGCTCCGCCCGTGGTCCCCGCCGTTCCGTTGAACACCGATAAGGAGGCTGGATGAGCGCGCCTTATATTCTGGTCGTCGATGATGAGCCGGATATCCGCGACTTGGTGAAGGAAATTCTGGAAGACGAAGGCTACGCCGTCGCCATCGCGGACAGCGCCGCCGCCGCCCGTGAGGCCCGCCGCGTCCAGCGGCCCGATCTAATCCTGCTCGATATTTGGATGCCGGATACCGATGGCATTACCTTGCTGAAGGAATGGAGCGAAGGCGACCATTTGCCCTGTCCGGTCATCATGATGTCCGGGCACGGCACCGTCGAAACCGCGGTGGAAGCGACCCGGTTGGGCGCCTACGATTTCATCGAAAAACCCCTCTCCATGGCCAAGCTGCTGTTGACCCTGGAGCGGGCGCTGGAGGCGGATCGCCTGGCCCGGGAAAATCAGAACTTGCGCCGCCAGCAACGCATCATCGCCGAGCCGGTGGGCCGCAGCGAGGTGGTCCAGCGTTTGCGGGCGCAGGTGCTGAAGATCGCCCAGCACGACGCGCCGGTCCTGGTCTTCGGCGAGCCGGGCACGGGCAAGGAAGTCTACGCCCGCTATCTGCACGCCCACAGCCCCCGGCGCGGTGGGCCATTCGTGGATGTGGGGGTCGGCTCCATCGCCCGGGAAAACGCCAGCCTGGAGCTGTTCGGTTCCGAGCAGGGCGAGCGGATTCATTACGGCCGGCTGGAGCAGGCCAGCGGCGGCACCCTGTTTCTCGACGAACTGGCCGACATGGATCTCGAAGCCCAGGCCAAGCTGGCTGGCGCCCTGGAGAACGGTTCCTTCCTGCGGATCGGCGGCAAGGAGCCGGTGCGGGTGAACGTGCGGGTGGTCGCCGCCACCCACCGCGATCTGGAGCAGGAAGTGGCGATCGGGCGGTTTCGCGAGGATCTGTACTACCTGCTCAACGTGGTTCCGATCAAGCTGCCCCCCCTGCGCGAGCACATTGAGGACGTGCCGGAACTGCTCAATTACTATGTCGGCTACTTTGTCGACCAGGAAAGCTTGACCTACCGGCATTTCACTTTGGCCGCCCAGAACCGGTTGCGCAACTATGCCTGGCCCGGCAACATCCGCGAACTCAAAAACCTGGTGCAGCGCCTGCTGATCCTGGGTGGCGATGAAGATATCGCGCTGGAGGAAGTGGACGCCGCCGTGCGCGGCGCCACCGCCGCCAAATCCCAGGATACCGGCAGCATTCCCCTGAACCTGCCGCTGCGCGAAGCGCGCGAACAGTTCGAGCGGACTTATCTGATGCAGCAGTTCCGCGAGTGCGAAGGCAACGTGGCGCGGCTGGCCGAACGGGTCGGCATGGAACGCACCAATCTCTATCGCAAGTTGCGCGCCTTGGGCATCGATCCCAAGAAAGCCCTGGATGAATGAGACCGGGTCGTGAAGATCGTGATTCTCGGGGCCGGCCAGGTGGGCGGGTCGGTCGCGCATATTCTGGCCAGTGAAGCCAACGATGTCACCGTGGTGGACGCCAACGCCGAGCGGTTGCAGGTGCTGCAGGACCGGTTGGACATCCGCACGGTCTGCGGCCATGCCTCGTACCCAGGGATTCTGGAGCAGGCGGGCGCCGCCGACGCCGACATGCTGATCGCGTTGACCGACAACGATGAGGTCAACATGGTCGCCTGTCAGATCGCTCATACGCTGTTCAATACGCCGACCAAGATCGCCCGAGTCCGAGCTGGCGGATACCTCACCTACCAGGAGCCATTGTTCAAGGATGACGCGCTGCCGATCGACGTGCTCATCAGTCCCGAACAGTTGGTGACTGACTATATCCATCGCATCATCGAATACCCCGGTTCCCTGCAGGTGCTGGAGTTTGCCGAGGGGCGGGTCCGGCTGGTGGGGGTCAAGGCCTACGAGGGTAGCCGCTTGATCGGCCAGGCGTTACGCAACCTACCGGCCCGCATGCCGGGTATCGATACCCGGGTCGCCGCCATTTTCCGTCAGGGGCGCCCGATCATCCCACAAGGCAACACCATCATCGAAGCCGAGGACGAGGTATTCTTCATCGCCTCGCGCAAGAACGCGCGCGCCGTGGTCGGCGAATTGCGCAAGCTGGATCGGATGGTCAGACGGCTGATTATCGCCGGCGGTGGTCACATCGGCAGCCGGCTGGCGCATGCGCTGGAGGAACGGTTTCAGGTCAAGGTGATCGAGCACAACCCGATCACGTCCAGACAGTTGTCCGAACAACTGGGCGCGGCCATCGTCCTGCAGGGCGACGCCGCCGACGAGAATCTGTTGCGGCAGGAAAATATCGAGAAAATGGACGTGTTCTGCGCCGTGACCAACGATGACGAAGTCAACATCCTGTCGGCGATGCTGGCCAAGCGTATGGGCGCACGCAAGGTGATGGCGCTGATCAATCGGGTCTCCTACGTGGACTTGGTGGAGTCCTCCGGCATCATCGATATCGCCATTTCGCCGCAACAGGCCACCATCGGCAGCCTGCTGACCCATGTCCGCCGCGGTGACGTCGCCAAGGTTCACTCGCTGCG
>JAWOHQ010000017.1:0-3896 GCA_046485105.1 Candidatus Competibacteraceae bacterium
CGATGCTTCCGGCGCATTGGCCGATCTGTATCGGCAGACACCAGCGGCCAAGGCTCTGGCGAAACAAGCCAAGGCGATCCTGGTCTTCCCCAGCGTGGTGAAGGGCGGGCTTCTCATCGGTGGGGAAGACCAGGATCGCCTTGGCTTGTTTCGCCAGAGCCTTGGCCGCTGGCGTCCGCCGATACAGATCGGCCAATGCGCCGGAAGCATCGCGGTCGATTTCGGCGGCGCTCGCCGCCTTGGCCGAGGTGGGTGGGCCGACCAGGAACACCAACAGCGCGGCCAAGATGATACTCATGCCTGCGGATTTGAAGCTCGACATCTTTAACTCCTCCGATCGAGGGATGGGTTGCGTAACCCTGATTTTTATGACCATTACACGCAAGCAAAGACCTTGCCATGCGTGAAAGGGGCATGGAATTGTTAATAACTATTTTATGGTCAAGAGGTTGATGATGGAGGCTGGATGATGCGGACCTCGGCGCCCGCTGGACTTCCCCGATATATCAGAGAATCTCCGAATTTTCGGAGTCGAAGCGTGGCCGCCGCCACTGCGCCTTGCTCCGTCGTGCCGATCCAAACCGAACTACCGGAGGTTACCAAAATCAGCGGCGGCGCAGGCCGAGCTTGGCCATGCGGCTTTCGAGCGTGGTGGGTTTGAGGTCGAGGATGTCCGCCGCGCCGCCCGCGCCCCGGATGCGCCAGCCCGTGGCGTCCAGCACCCGTTGGAGGTGTTCCCGTTCGGCCTCGGCCAGGGTAGCCAGACCCGGAGTGGCCAGATTTTGGGCGAGCGGAGTCGCGCCGACGCCCGGCGGATCGATCTTCAGCATGGGGCCATTCGCCAGAATCATCGCCCGTTCGATGACGTTGCGCAGTTCGCGCACGTTGCCGGGCCAATCGTAGGCTTGCAACGCCCGCAGACTGGCTTTGGCGATCGCCTCGATCGGCTTGCCCATGGCTTTGGAGAATTCCTCGATGAAGGCCCACACCAGCAAGGGCACGTCCTCCCGCCATTCGCGCAGCGGCGGCGCGGTGATGGGGAACACGTTCAGGCGATAGTACAGATCTTCCCGGAACCGGCCCTCGGCGACCGCTTTGGCCAGATCCCGGTTGGTGGCGGCGATCACCCGGACGTTCACCTTGATGCGTTTCGGGCTGCCCAGCCGTTCGAGTTCCCGTTCCTGCAACACCCGGAGCAGCTTGGCCTGGGATTCGGGCGGCAGCTCGCTGATTTCGTCGAGGAAGAGCGTCGACCCATCGGCCATCTCGAAGCGGCCGATCTGCCGGGCCAGCGCGCCGGTGTAAGCCCCTTTCTCCCGGCCGAACAATTCGCTCTCGATCAGCGCCGCCGGAATCGCCGCGCAGTTCACCCGCACCATGGCTCGGTCGCGGCGGGGACTTCCGTCGTGGATCGCCGTCGCGAACAACTCCTTGCCGGTGCCGGTTTCCCCCAGCAGCAGCACCGAGGACCCAGTGGGGGCCACTTGGTCCACCTGCGCGAGGACGCGAAGCAGGGCCGGACTTTGGCCGATGATGCGGCCCGGGCCCTGGCTGGACCTCATTTCCTGTTGCAGGTAGAGATTTTCCTGCTGGAGCTGCGCCTGCAAGCGCTGGACTTCCGCCAAGGCGTTCCGCAGACGCGCTTCCTGGTCCCGGCGGTCGGTGAGGTCGAGGGACGCGCCCAGCAGCCGCCGCGGGTGGCCGCGGCGATCCAGGCGGCAGGACCCCATGGCATACAGCCAACGAACGACGCCATCGGCATACGCGACCCGGTATTCTGCGCGGAACTCGCCGCCGTGGCGCAGCGCGTTTTGCACGGCGGCGTCCACTCGGTCCCGGTCCTCGGGATGCAAGGACGTCATGAACCGCTGGAAGTTGACCGGCTCGTCCGGGCGGACGCCATATAGAATCCGCGCCCGCTCCGAAGCCCAGATGACATCGTGGGAAATATCCCAATCCCACAGACCGATCTGGGCCGCCGCCGCCGCCAGGCGCATCCGTTCCTCGCTGTCGCGCAACGCCCGGTCGGCCTCCTGGCGGGCCAGGGCGTTGGCGAACACGTCGGCGATCAGGCGCAGGCCGCGCACCACGGCCTCCGGCCATTCGCGCTCTTCGTGCGCCAGACTGCACCCGAGGCCGCCGATGACCCGACCGCCGATCATGAAGGGCACCACCATGCCCGACCGAATCTGGCGGCTCGCAAAGAGCCGCCGATCCACTTCACCCTCGGCGGGCAGGTCGGCCAGGCGGACCATCACGAACGGCTGGCCGCTCAGCAGGGTCCGGGACATCAAGGGCGCCACGGTCGCCAGGGAGGGGATCAGCGGGAACGCCTCGATCCCGGGCAAGGCGAACGAATGGGTGACAACGAAATCCCTACCGTCCTCGGTCAGGCGCCCCAGGCCCGACCGGTCCACCCGCAGCGCCGCGACGAGGCGGCGCAGGGCATCCTCGATTTCCCGGTCCACCCGCTCGGGGGGCAGGTTGACAAACCGCGCCGACAGTTCGGCCAGTACGGTTTCAAACCGCAGCCGGTCTTCGAGTGCGGCCTGGAGGTCGGCGTCAACCGCGTTCATGGGATTCGGATGGCCTACGGAAGCGTGGAGGAGAGCATTGGAGACTCGACTCGAACGTCGGCTCCACCCACCACAACGGCGCGGACTGCGGCCGAGCGCACGGGACGGCGAGACGCGCGACGGGTGTTCGGACGGCTACGGCGCATGGGTAGCCCAGGGGTTTTTGGCGGGCACGCCCGCAGCAACAAAATCGCCGGGATCTCGCGTCACCACCGTCAGGCCATGTTGGGCCGCCGTCGCCGCGATGAGAACGTCCGGGTGGCTGAAAGTATGCCCGGCCTTTCGACCGGTCTCGATGATGAGACGCCATTGCAACAGGATATCTTCCGTGATGGCCAACACCCGGTGTGTGAACATGGGCCTAAGGCGATGATCCAACCATTGCCTGAGTTCGGCGCGACGGGTTGGTTCGGACACCAATTCGATACCGAACCGGATCTCCGCAAAGGTCACCTCGCTGACAAAGAGACGATCCAAGGGTTGCGCGCTGACGAAGTCAACTACAGCGGGTGACGGCTTCTTTCGCCGTAGCTCCGAAAGGACATTGGTATCCAGCAGCCAACCATTCACAGCGTCACGGCCCGCACTGGTCCCTTGACCTTCGGGTGCTCAAGGATGACATCTCCGAGTGGCGAGTCCGCCATGAGATCCACCAGGTCGCGGCCCGTGGGTTCTCCCCGTAGTCGGACGTAATCCTCCGCCGAGAGGACTACGGCTCGTTCTTCCCCATTGACGGTCACATGCTGGGGTCCACATTCGGCTGCCCGGCGTACCACTTCACTAAACCGGGCTTTCGCTTCCTGAAGCTGCCAGCAGCCTGTCTCATCAGGGCCAGATGCTTGCTGGGGGCGGCGGCGGTTCATGGTTCGACTCCAAGGTGGTCAGGCTGACCAGAGCCTAACCTCAGGATGCCTGTCCCGCAAGCGCTCGTTACGCTGTGGTCCGCGGTTGGGTCCTGACGCGGGACAGGACGCCGACCTCGAACCCGTCCGTCTCGTTCAATAATGTCTGGCAGCCGCCGAAACAGCAAGGACTGGGAGCCGATCGGTGGATTCTCCTTCTCAAGCGCGGGCCGTCAGAAGGGTCTCCCGAGGAAGAAGAAGAGCGAGTTGTTACCGCCTTCCGCCTGCCCGTAACCGAGGTACAGCGGGCCCATCGGCGTGTCGGCGCCCAGGAACAGGCTGCGGGCCGCAAATCCATCGCTGAACAGGTCGCTAGTGTCCTCCCAGACGCCGCCATATTCCAGGGACGCGCCGACAAACCAGGACAGGAACGGCAGGGGCTCGTAGCGCCGGTAGCCCACCAGGGCCACCAAACCCG
>JAWOHQ010000293.1:0-4585 GCA_046485105.1 Candidatus Competibacteraceae bacterium
ATGATCGTCACGGACCTCCCCGCGCGGGGCGCCGCGAAATATCGGGTGGTGTTCGAGAGCAATCCGGGCGAGCGGGGCGTGGTGAGCGAGCGCGCCGCCCGATTCTCCGTCGCCTATCTGGGTCAGGCGGCCTGCGGCGGGTTCGTCATCCGCGAACCCGGCCAGGGGATCCTGCTGGAACAGGGCATCACCGGCGTCGAGACGCTGGATCGGTTCTTTTCCTGGTTGAAAAGCCTGCTGGGCTTTGGCAAGGAAACCCAACGAATGTTTGGGGTCGCCATGCTGAACGCCCATGAAATCAGCGCCCTCAACCTGCGCGATCGACTCAAGCCGCTGGCGGAAAAAATCTTCACCGGGAAGGGCGAGCTCGGCGAGTGCGTCGACACCCGCGTCGGATCGCTGGCCGGAGGGCGTTGCACGAGCGTCATCGACGCGGCGGCCGAACAGTACGTCGTGGAGCTGAAAGGCTTGGTCAAGGGCGCGATCGACGAGGCGGGCCAACGCGCTTTTGCTGAGTTCAGCGCGCGGGCCACGGCGGAGGGCTGGTTGACCGCGGGCAGTTGGTTTTATCGCTTGGTGGCGCTCACCGAGTACATGAATAAATTGGCGCTCAACGTGCCCGAGCCCTATCCGATCCGCATTTGGGAGAAACTGCCCCGCGAGGATCTTGAAACCTACGGGCACCTGTTCAAACGCATGGAGGCGGTGATCCTGGAAGCGGAGAGCGACGGGGGGCTGGGTCTGACCCGCGGCGATCCCAACAACAGCGTCGGCGACGATCTCACCCGCTCGTTCTTGCGGCTGGTCCTCGATTGGATCGCCCAAGGGCTATTCGGCCAGGTCCATCCCCTGTTCGCGATCGCCTGGATCGGCCATGCCCTGCTCGCGGCGGTGCTGGCCGCGCTCGGCGTCTACGGCGTGGGCAAGGTCATCGTGACCCACGTCGGGGTGGGCCGCCTGAGCAAAGCGCTGGGAGGCATGGAAGATCTGCTGACCGGCGGCGCTGGCGCTCCGCTGAATATGGTGGGCCTGGTGATCGGCGTGGCGGTCATCGCGTTGTTGAGTTTCGCCCTGCTGGCCGCGATCTTCCTGCCGCTGGTGCCGTTCATCATCTGGACCCTGGCCAGCTTGCAGTGGCTGCTGCTGGTTTTCGAGGCCCTGCTGGCCGTGCCGATTTGGGCGGTTTGGCACATCCGCAACGGCAAGGGCTTGACCGCGGAAACCATGAACGGCTGGCTGCTGCTGTTCGGGTTGCTGCTGCGCCCCACGTTGATGGTGTTTGGCCTGCTGGGGGCCACGATCATCAGTTATTACCTGCTGGCCCTGGTCTCCGGCACGTTCGTCGCGGCGTCCATCAACGCCGCCAGCGGCAACCTGACCGGCCCGGTGATCGTGATCGGCCTGCTGGTGGTGTTCGTGCTGCTGGCGGTGGATCTGACGTTGCGCTGTTTCTCGCTGATCCACCGGTTGCCCGATTTCGTGCTGCGCTGGGTCGGCGGTTCGCTGGAATCCACGTTGGAGCATTACGACCTGCAACGCCGGACGGAAATGGCCGTCAAGGAAGCGTTGGAGACCGCGATGCGGGCCGCCGGCCGGGCGTCGACCGGATCGAGGGAAGGCGGGGGAGGCGGCTCGGACCCGAAAGGAGGGCCGAAGGTGAAGCCGATGGATATCAGAAAAGATCCCGGAGGTTGATCAGCTGGGCCTCATGCTGTTCAGGGTCGGGAAATACGCGGCCTGATAGATGGCGCGACGTTGTTCGTAATCGCCGAGGATTGTTTGGATGGTTCGCCAGTCGTTGTTGTTGTGCGCGGCGACCAGCGCTTTGACGATGGCCAAGTGGCCTTGATTCGCTGCTGCCGTTTCAGCCAAAGTCTGTTGCAGCTCCCGTATCTGCAACACGTTCCGTTGCAGCCAGCCTTCATGCTGCCGTTGGGCGCGGCCGAGAAGAAAATGATCGATGGCGTCCAAGGCCATGGCGCACCTCCGCTTGCAATTTCGCCACACGGCGCTCGATAAACTATTAGATCACTCGATCCGGGTTTGTCAACACCCCATGAAACCTTGCAGCCGCGAAATTTCAAGTAGTTTCCAATCAACTCACTCCCAAACGCTCTCTAACTCCCTGGTATTCATCCAGGGAAGTCACGGTAATGACGATGCGCACCGCGCCGGTCTTCGAGTAACGGAGCTTGACGTCAGCGCCCAGTTGTTCGCTCCAGAGCGTCTGCTCGCAAGCGACATCGTGATCGACCGGATAATTGGACCTCCTTGAGGATGCCGCCAGTGGTTTGGCGATCTGCCGTTCGAGTTCCCGCACGCTCCATTCCTGTTCCGCCGCGCGTTGGGCCAGGTCCAGTTGCCGCGCGTCGGGCAGTCCGAGGAGCAGTTCTCCATGCTTGGCCGTCAGGGCGCCACGTTCGATGAGTTCCTGGATCGACTCCGGCAGCTTCAACAGCCGCAGGACCCGATTGACCGTCTTGACGTTTTGTCCGATGGCCTCGGCGAGTTCGGTCTGGGAGAAACCATGTTCCTCCACCACGCCCTGATACCCTCGGGCCAGTTCCATGGCGTTGAGATCGCTCCGAGCGATATTTTCCGCCAGCGAGTACAAGGCGGTGCGCCGTTCGTCCAGGGCGCGAATGATCGCGGGCACGGTGCTCATGCCAGCCAGTTGCGCCGCTCGCCAGCGCCGCTCGCCGGCCACGATTTCGTAGCGGTCGCCGGAGGGACTGTCCAGCGGTCGAACCACGATCGGTTGGATGATGCCCAAAGTCCGAATGGTCGCCACCATGGATTCCAATTCCGCCGGATCGACGGTCCGGCGCGGCTGGTTATGCCGGGGAATCAGCGTTTCGACGGGCAATTCCCGTTTCAGACCGTCGGTGATCGCGGGGCCGCCCGGTTCGGCAACGTTGAGAAATTCCGCCATGCTTCTGCGCTTACTGGCCATGTCGGGCCTCCGTCAGTGGATGGATTTCCGCGGCGCGCCACACCTGCCAGACGTGCTGCATGATCTCGGCGTTCACCGCGTTCATCGCTTCGATGGCCTTGAGATAGGTTTCGCGGGCGCCGCGCGGGACCTCGATCTCGTAGAGGCTCATCTGATCGCCCGTCGCGCGTTGCAGCTCGCGGGTTTGCGGCATCCGGTTGGTCAGGAGAAATTCGCCGTAGGCTTTGTTGAGCAGGGTAATGTTGGTCCGGGTTTCCGGAGCGCTGTCGGTGCGGGTCATCAACAGGGAGAGTTGCCGGACTCGCAGCGCATTCGCGTAGGTGCTGGCCAACTGGGAAACGATGGCGAAGTATTGAACGCTGCTGGCGATGTCGTAAAAGTTCGGGGTGATCGGCATCAGGATCATGTCCGCCGCCGCGATGGCGTTGAGGCTGAGCATGCCGAGCGCGGGCGGAGTGTCCATCACGATCAGATCGTAGCGGTCCGCCACCTGTTCCAAGGCCTGGCGCAGGCGTTGGGGCAGGGGGCCGAGGCGTTGTTGGTCTTCGTCGCGGGCTTGCAGCATTTGCCAGTCGGTGTATTGCAACGAGAGTTGCGCGGGCACCAGGTCGATGTTGTCCCAACGGGTCCGCTTGATGCTGCCCCGGATCAGTTCCGGGTCGGCGGTCAGGCTGGGACCGATATCTTCATCCGCGCCGACGTTGAGTCCGGGAACCAGTCCGAAGGCGGTGGTGAGCGTTGCCTGAGGATCGAGATCGACCACGAGCACGCGAAATCCTTCGCGCGCCGCGTAATGGCTCAGATGCAGGGCGTGGCTGGTCTTACCGACGCCGCCCTTGAGGTTGCTGAAGATGAGGCGCGCGCAGGATGCCGGACGGTTGGCGTCGCGCTTGAGCAGCCGGCGGATTTGACTCATTTCGTTGTAGTTGTAGACCCGCCGGTCTAGCGAGCCGACCCGCGCGGTGCGAGGTTGGGGGAGAGTGCCGTCTCCTTCCTTGTCGCGCAGATGCTGGCTGGTGCAGCCGATGATTTCCGCCGCTTTTTCGATGCCGAAATCGGGGAGGCCGCGCTGTTCGTAGTCGCGTTCCAGGTAGGTTTGCAGGTCGCTCAACAGTTGCCGGCCGCGCTGGGAGGCGTTCTCCGCCAACTGGGCCAGATCGAATCCACTCACAAGCATGCGGGGCGTTCCTTAAAGAGGGGCTGGGAGTTTGCTGTTTGGCTTATGTTTGCATGTTTTTAGCAAACTGGGTACTTTTTTACCAATTTTCTCACCGGTGAGAAATCTGGCGGTGGGGGATTTTTCTCACCGGTGAGAAATTCACCCGATCCGGTTGGGGCGCGGAAGACGAGTATCGCGGGAGGGATGGCATGCGGGGCGTTCAGGGCAGGGGGTCGGGGATCGCAAGCGGTTGACGTGCGGGAGATCGAGGGGGGACGGCGAGCGGCAATACTGTTGAATTAAGCGTTTGCCATTCGTTTGGCTTTATCGAGCTGCCATTTGTTAATGGGTTTCTTGGAGACCCGGGGTTGCGAGGGCCGTGGGATTTTAGGTCGGTAATAGCGCACCCGGGCTATCTCGTTCAGGAGTTCGGTGAATATCATCAGGGCCCGTTCAGGACAGTTTGGTGTCAG
>JAWOHQ010000141.1:0-8190 GCA_046485105.1 Candidatus Competibacteraceae bacterium
GCCGATGCGGAGTTCCTGAGTTGCCGGATCGTAGTCGAAGCGGTCGGGATAGTGCGCCGGATCGGCGGGCGTACCGACCTGGCAGCGCGCGACGCCGGACGGAATGCGTCCTGGTATTGCGCCGGGTGGGATGCAGCGCTCGCCGTAGGTGTGAAGCCAGATCAAGCGCCGGCCCAGCGCGGCGCATTCGGCGAACAATCCTGAATCTTGCGTGAGCGGCAGACGCGGACCGGGCAGTGCCAGTTCGTCCCAGAAGGTCTGGACATAATCCGGCGTCGCCAGCAGGGCGTAGGCGTAAGCGAACAAGTCTTCGGGATCGACCGGCTGGCCGTAGCGTTCGCGCAACAATTCCAGCAGACCGCCGGTGATGTTGGCTTGCGTGGCGGCGACGTCGCGCCAGAGCGGGATGACGTGCGCGCCGCCGAATGAACCCCGAAAATGATGCAAGTCGGGGATAAGCGCCGCGACGACTGCCGCTGGTCCGTGACCAAGTTTTTCAGTGAGGAAGCTGGTCAGGAAAATCTGCCGGTCGCTGTAGGCCCGATGCAAGGCGGGACGCATTCGGTCGCCCAAGCGGCTATCGAAGAGGGCCAAGCGTCGGTCGAAACTGCGAAAGGCATAGCGACTGAGTACGGGCATCGGTGCGTTCGATTCGAGACTGGCGAGCGGCGGCAAGCGGCGGTTTTTGTCATCCAGGCTCGGATAACCGCCACTCACCTTGCGATCCGGCGTCTCTCGAAACACCGCCTTGCGCTCCTTCGCGGCCAGCAGCATCCGCCAACGCTGTTCCAGCACCTCGGCGGTTTCGCCAATCGGCCAACTACGCTTGAACTGCACCCCGTTTTCCTGCCAGGGAAACAAGTCCGTGACCCGCGGCCAGGAGAAGTAGGGGCTGCCGGTCAGCGGCAACAGCGGCGCGGTCCAGTCCGTCGGGCATTCCTTCCACGGCAGATCGGCGAAACAGTGGACCTGACTCAAGCGTTCCAGCTTGGCCGCCTGTGTCCCTTCAATGCGTGAATAACGCACCGTCGCCGGGGTCTCGGGGTGCGGCTCGCCGTAGCGCGCCCCCAGCGCAATCGCGACCGGGGTTTGAATCGCGAACACGTTTTCGGTCTTGCGCGCCCCCAGGTTGTCCCCTTCCAGGTCGATGATCCACAGTTCATCGAAAGTCCGGCGCAGGAGTTGGCGCATTCCAGCGAAGCCCGGTCCAGCCAGATACGATGACGCCGTGATGAACCCGACGATGCCCGGTCCGGACTGGCTCTCGAACACCTTCCACAGCGCCCAGCGCCAGAAGTAGACGTAATCGTTGTAGAGATTTTTGGCGTGCAACCCCAAACCGAGCGGGTTCAGCGGCGCGATGAAGTCTTGAAGGAGACCCGCGCCGTCCCGGTGGGCATCGCCGTAACGAATCCAGCCGCCCTTGCGCGCCGTGCCCGCCGCATCATCCGGCGCGATGGTTTGGCGGTCGTAGGGCGGATTGCCCAGACAGACCAGCACCGCCGTGTCCGCCTTCACTTTCTGCGCCCGCCGATGCTCCTCGCCCAGCGCCTTGTAGGCCAGCGGCAAATGTCCTGGCGGCGTGGCGTGGGGCGGCTCCAGCGTATCGGTCAGATAAACGTGCGCGCCGTCCGCCGGCAGCGTGCCCCCTTCCGCCAACACCCGTTGGCTGAGCCGCAAATGCGCCACCGCGTAGGGGCCGACCAGAATCTCGAAAGCGTGCAGATTGCGCGCGCCGACCGTCGCCGCCCGCGCGCGCATTCCCGGTCCCTGCTGTGTTGCAACCCGCTCCAGGGCGTGATCCAGGGCGGCGAGGACGTAGGTGCCGGTGCCGGCGGCGGGGTCGAGCGTGACCACTTTCGGGTCCACGAAGGAAAATTCCGCGCCGAAACGGCTTTCCAGCAATTCGCCGATCAGCGCGATCTGCGCGCGCACTACCGGGACCGGGGTGTAATAAACGCCTCGATCCTTGCGCATTTTCGGGTCGTAGACCGCCAGAAAATCCTCGTAGAAATACAGCCACGGCTCGCCGCCGGGGAGCTTGCGGGCCAGCGCCAGCGGGTCCACCGCCGCGATGACGCGCTCCAACACATCGACCGGCGTGGCAATTTCCGCGCGAGCCTGCTCGTCGGCGAGGATTTTCAGCGCCTCGGCCAACAAGCCGTGTTGCGGGCGCAAGGTCTTGGCCGCTTGCGCCGTGGACAACTCCGCCGCGCCCGACCAGCGGGCCAGCAACAGCGCATAAGTCAGGGTCTGCGCGTAGGCGTCGGCGAACTGGGCGTCGTCGGCCTCGGGGAACAGGTAATGCCGCCAGTCCACCGCCAGCGCCGCCAGATTGGAGGCCGGGTCCCGTAGGGCGTTCAGCACCTCGGCGCGCAACAGGCGACAGAGCGGGGCCAGGGTTTCAGCCAGGCCGCGCGGCGTGGCGGGAGCGGTCGGGTGCCAGAGCAGGAAATCCCGCAACAGTTCGAACACCGCCGCCGCGTCGCTGGCGCCGACCGCTTTCGCGCCGTCGGCGGTCGCGTCGCCCATCAGCCGCGCCAACCGTCCGACCCGTTCGCCGCCGCGATACAGCGCCCACTGGTTGCCGTCGGTGTAGAGAATATTCGGCAAATCGCGGAATTTCTCCCACTGCGCCCGATCCGCGCCCTTGAACTTGGTTGGGTCCGCGCCCTTGCCGGGCGCTTTCAGTTCCACGTACCCGGCCAGCAAGTGTTGCGCGACCACGCCCACATCCGGGCGACCGGCGCGTTCCCGGTCCTGCACCTCGGTCACAATCTCCACCGTCAGCCCCAGCAGGTCCGCCGCGCCGCGCACCAGAGCGAGCAGCGGCGCTTTCAACTGATCCTCGGGATTGAAATGCAGTGGCGCGGCGAATTTACCGGTGAGGTCGGCGGCGAACGCGGCGAGGTGAATGGCGAAGGGGGTTTGCGACATGTGCGGTTCCAGGGGGTGGGAATGCCCGCACGTTGGTGGCGTGTCGGTTCCCGCGATGCTCGGGCGAACGAGGTGACATCAAGTCCAGTCCAGAAATCGACCGGGACGTTGGCGAACCATTCCGCGTTGGCGGTGCGACCGGTAAGGTCGCCCACCACGACCCTCCAAGGGAAGTTCATTTTTCTTGAAGTGGGCTTGAATTCTAGTCAGCGCGAGCAGTTACGACAATGTTGCGGAGCGCGCCCTTCCTAATAAAACCAAAATATCCATGATTTTGATTGTAGAATACCATTCTCAGACCAATCAGATTTTTGTAACATTATTTCAACCGTTATTTTCCACAACTTGTGGCTACCCAATGGAAACAGAAAACCTGATCGAACGACTAGCGCCCGACCGTGAAATGGCCGAGCCTACGTACCTGCAATTGGCGCAAAAGCTGACTCGGTTCATTGAGACGGGGGAAATCCCGGACGGGCAGAGTCTGCCCTCCGAACGGACGCTGGCCGAAAAACTGCGACTCAGCCGCACCACGGTGCGGCGGGCCTACGACGAATTGCGCGCCAAGGATTACCTGTCCACGCATGGCCGGGCCGGCGTGGCGGTCAAGGCGCCGCCATGCCTGTCGCCCCGGTTGGGACGACTGAAGGGTTTTACCGAGGAAATGCGGGAGTTGGGCATGACGCCGGCCACCCGGCTGATGGAACGGGACCTTGTGACGGATCGCACGATGTCCTCGCTGTTCGGCCGTCCCACCACGGCGCGCTTCCTGCGCCTGGTGCGGGTGCGGTTGGGGGATGGGACGCCGCTTTCGCGGGAAGTCGCTTGGTACGATCTGACCGCCGCTCCCGAACTGGCCGACTGGGATGTGGTGGGTTCGGCCTACCAATATCTCTACGAGCGCTGCGGCATCGCATTGACGCGCGGCGAGCAAACCATCGAAGCGGTCATGAGTTCTGCGGCGGAGACCGAGGTGTTCGAATTTGCCGAACCCGGACCGTGCCTGCTGATGAAGCGCAAGACCTACAGCATCGCCGGCCAGATGATCGAATACGTCGAGGGTACGTTCCGGGGGGATGCCTATGCCTACCGCGTGACGCTCAACCTGGGATCGCCGCCGCCATGAAAGCCTCGAGCGCGGCGCGGTCGGGCAAGCCATCGAGAATGCCCTCGCGGGCGGCGATCAGTGCGCCGCAGGCGTTGCCGACGCGCAAGGCTTCGGCCAGGGGCAGGTCGCGCAGCAGCGACCAGACCAATCCACAACCAAACGCATCCCCGGCGCCGGTGGCGTCGATTTGCCGGATGCGGTAGGCGGGCTGGCTCGCGCATTGTCCCGTGTCGTCCAGGGCCACGCAGCCCGCGTCCGCCAGGGTGACCACCAGCCATCGTCCGTTCCAATCGATTGAGTGCGCCAGAGCGGGCAGTCGCGCCATCCACTCGTCCGGGGTCAGGGTCTCCAGGGCGGGTTGATCGAAAAGCGCTGCTGCTTCAGTGGCATTGATGACCAGTACGTCGGTTAATTTCGCCAGATCGGCCTCCAGCGCGCGCCAGGGCGATGGGTTGAGGTAGGTGCGTTGGCCCAGACTGCGCGCCAGCCGAAAGGCGCGCAGGATCACGGGATCGGGCGTTTCAAACGAGGCCAGCACCCATTTGGCGGCGGCGAGCGCCGCGCGGGCCTGCTCGACATGGTCCGGCGTCAGCAGCGCATTGGCCCCGAGATGGGCGGCCAGGAAGTTGCGGCCGTCCGGGGCGATGAAGCCTACTCCATAACCGGAGTTTGGTCCCAGGGTGAGAACCCAATCCGTACCAATACCTTTCTCGGTCAGCCGCTGGATCACCGCCGCGCCGGCGTCGTCTTGGCCCACCGCCATCAGCAGGTTCACCGTCACCCCCAGGCGATGCAGCCCCACGCCCAGATTCAAGCCCTTGCCGCCGTGTTCCTGAAAGTGGCAGGTCGCCGCCAGGGATTCCCCAGCCACCGGTAGGCGATCCACATACAAGAAATTGGCGTTCATGTAGTTGCCCAGCACGAAGGCGCGCATCGACTTCCTCCTCGCCGCCAGATCGCCCGCACTCTTACTCAATTGTTAAAAGAAATCAAGCAGTTCATCAAAAAGTGCGTAGCCGCCGGGGGAGGTGTCGCGCGTAGGCTGGCAGCTGATTTTCCGATTGACATAGTAGGATTATTTATGGTATTTAAATGGTATTATTTAAGTATGATCAGCGGGTTTGCCCTCCTCTCAAGTGACAGGGTGGAGTCAGGCGGCTTTCAACGGCTCACGAACAAAACGAAACTCCCGGTTCTGCCGGGGATTCTTGCCAACGCACCAAAGGAGTACAAAATGTCATTAACAACGGATATTCTCGGTCTTTCCGAGACCGGGTGGACAGTCAAATCGACGAATAGATTCCTCATAAAGGCGGCACCTGGGATCGCCGTCGGCGGTGGACACATTGAGGCGGAATTCGTGGCGAATGGTAAGCCGGTAGGAATCTCCGGGCGGGTAATAGGATATGGCGTCGGCGCTGGTGTATCCTTCTCGCTGGGAAAGGAACTTATTAGGTCCATCGTGAAGTACGCCAACGTGTTCAAGTTCGCGTCACTAAAATCCAATCTTTACCGTTATGCCCTGACAAACAACGACCCACCTACCGTTGAAGGACTGAAAGCGTGTGACCTGGTACTGACGACCATCGGCGGCAACGCAGTCATATTAGGTGGTTCGCTCGATTACTATGCGTTCTATCGGAAGGGGGAGCCGAATACACCAAGATGGGTTTGGTTCGCGGCGGGGGCAGAAGTTTCCGGTGGGGGTTCTGGGGGGATGATGCAGTATAAGTCCGATGGAATGATGGTACGAACTGGATAGAGCGGTATGATTACCGTTGTCAATCCTTCCTCCGGCCGCCAGCAATTCCAGACAAGGCCGGCGGATTGAAACCTTCGCGATGCCCAAGAGTTTAATCTCTACGGGTCTAATTCCCCGCAGCTTGCTGCGGGGTCGTATATTCATGTAGTTCAAACTGTCTGAACTATTGAAGGTAGGGAACGTAGAATAAGCGACCCTTAACCTTGCTGCGGGGCCGCTTATTTCTTCATCGGGCAGCAGTTCCCGTTCGATGATGTTGCGTTCATGTCGGTAGTCATCGATCCGTTGCAGCAAGATGCTTCCGTTCGGTTCGCGCAGCAGGAACGCGGTTTCATCCTCGCTAGCGGCGGCGCGCAACAGCGCCTCATACTCCGCGATCGGCAGAATCACGGAAACCCGCTCCCCCGCTTGGTTAACAATGTATTGTGTGCTCATCGTCGATCCTCCACCCTTGCCGGGTCAGGAAATATTAAAAACTAAACCGGACGTGATCCATGCAGGGCAAGCTGTTCACCCAGGATTTTTTGCGGGAAGGCATCCGGGAAACCGACGCCTGGCAGCGTCTGGACCCCGCCGATCTGGCTCGATTCCGCGCCCGGATCGCGGCGATCTTCGGCGCCTTTCCCGCCGATAGCCAAGCCAACGAAGCGGTCACGGAAACCGAGATCATTTTCCCGGTGCTGGAGGCGCTGGGCTGGGCGTCTCTGCCGCAGCAAACGGCTTCTGGCAAGGGCCGCCAGGACGTAGCCGACGTGTTGCTGTTCGCGGACGCCACCGCCAAGCAGGCGGCGCTGGCGGAGCGCTACCGTCGCGGCGCCGCCATCGTCGAATGCAAACGCTGGCAGCGGCCGCTGGATCGCGGCGACCGGACCGATCCCCTCGATGCGAACGCGCCGTCGAATCAGATGTTGCGCTATCTGAGCCGGGCGGAGGTGGCTTCGGAACGGGCGATTCAGTGGGGCCTGCTGACCAACGGCCGATATTGGCGGCTGTATTTTCAGGGCGCGCGGTCGCGGTCCGAGGAGTTTTTGGAACTCGACCTGGCGCGGCTGGCCGGCATGAAAGGGCTGCCAGCAGATCTGTTCGATCCCGCCGACCAGGACGCCGCCCATTTTCTCGCCGTGTTTTACCTGCTGTTTGGCCCCGCCGGTTTTATTCCCCAGCCCGAAGACCCGGAAAACCGCGCCTTTCTCGCCATCGCCTTGGCGGAAACCCGGCGCTGGGAAGCGCGCGTATCCCAGGATTTGGGAGCGTTGGTCTTCGAGCGGCTGTTTCCGCGCCTGGTCGCGGCGATGGCCCAACACGATCCAGCGGCCTCCGCGCCACATTCAGCGGAGGACTACCTGGACACCGTGCGCCGCGAGGCGCTGATCCTGCTTTACCGCCTGTTGTTCGTCCTCTACGCCGAGGATCGCAACCTGCTGCCGATCCGCGACCCTCGCTACAACCACTATTCCCTGCGCGTCATCCGCCAAAAGATCGCGCGACATCTGGACGCGAACGCCGTCTTCAGCGCCAGCGCCGGGCGTTGCTACCGCAGTCTCAAGGACCTGTTCCAGATCATCGGTCAAGGCGACGCGGCGCTCGGCGTGCCGCCCTACAACGGCGGCCTGTTCGACGACCGTGCGCACGCCCTGCTGGAACGCCTCACCCTGCCCGACGCGGTGGTGGCCGAGTTGATCGACGGCCTGTCGCGCCGTCCGGTGGGGTCCGAGCGCCGCTGGATCAATTACCGCGATCTGTCGGTGCAACAGTTGGGCTCCATCTACGAGCGCCTGCTGGAATACCGGGTGGTCGGCGACGGCGCCGGCCAAATTCGGGTCAGCCCGACCATTTTCGCCCGCAAGGGCAGCGGCAGTTATTACACCCACGACGATTTGGTCCAACTGCTCATCCGGCAAACGGTCGGTCCCCTGCTCGCCGAGCGCGCGGAGGCTTTCGAGCGTCAGGTGGAGGCGCTGGCCCGGCTCCGTTCGCCCAAGCCGCAACGCTTGCGCGACTTGCAGGACCACGATCCCGCCGCCGCCATCCTGGAATTGAAAATCTGCGATCCCGCGATGGGCAGCGGGCATTTCCTGGTCAGCCTGGTGGACTACCTGGCCGATCAAATCCTGGAGCGCATGGCCGACAGCACCGCGCGGGTGCATTGGGCGGACCCCGCCGAACCCTACGTGTCGCCCCTCGCGCGGCGCATCGCCGACATCCGCGAGCGCATTCTGGCCTCGTCGCAAGCGCAGGGTTGGACCGTCGATCCCGCGCAACTCGACGACCGCCATATCGTGCGGCGCATGATCCTGAAGCGGGTGATCTTCGGGGTGGACAAGAACCCGATGGCGGTGGAGTTGGCCAAGGTCGCGCTGTGGCTGCACACCTTCACGGTCGG
>JAWOHQ010000213.1:0-2612 GCA_046485105.1 Candidatus Competibacteraceae bacterium
GCCCCGGCGTAGGACCCGCGCAGGGCCAACGGATCGACGCCCTCGGCGCGGGTCAGCAGCAGAAAGGCTTCCAACTCCTTGCGGAAAAAGTCCGCGCGCCGGGGGTAGTCGAAGGCCAGCGTGGCCAGCGCCTCCAGGACCCGATGCCGGCCCATGTTGCCGCCGTACTGGGTCTCCACCCCGATGATGGCGACCACGATTTCCGGCGGCACGCCCAAGACTTGCTCGGCGCGGGCCAGCGTCGCCGCGTGAGTCCGCCAGAATTCGACTCCGCCCTGGATGCGCTGGGGATTGATGAAAATCGTTCGGTATTCATACCAGGGTTTGGCCTCGGCGGGCCGGGTCATGGCGGCGATGATACTGGGCTGAGGCTGGACGCGGTCGAAGAGCGCTTGCAGGTGCGCCGGGTTGAAGCCGTGCCGGGCGGTCATCTCGCGAATGAAGTTTTGCACGTCGGCCCGGCGCCCGAAAGGTTGGCCGGCGCGCTGGGCGATCTGTTCTGGCGTCGGCGCCGGCGTCGCCGCGGGCGGAAGCGCTTCCGGCGCGGGGGCGGCAGGAATGGCGACGACCGGGGCGGGAGCAGGTTGCAATCCCGCCCCCGTGGGCGCGCACGCGCTCGTCAGCAGGATGATGCCCAATAAATACGCAATCCTCGGATAAAGGCTCTTCACGGTCGGTCTCATCGTGGTTCTTGGCGGCGATTACCGGGTCAGGACCGGCGATGCGCGTGGATGCTCATCAACATACCGAAGCCCGCCATGATCGTCACCATGGACGTTCCTCCATAACTGAACAGCGGCAGCGGCAATCCCACCACCGGCAGCAACCCGGACACCATCCCGGCGTTCACGAAAGCATAGATGAAAAAAATCAACGTCAACGTCCCGGCCAGCAGTCGCGAGTAGGTATCCGGGGCGCGGACGGCGACGTACAGGCCGCGGGCGACGATGAAAAAATACAGCACCAGCAACAGGCAACCACCGATCAGGCCGAATTCCTCGGCGAAGGCGGCGAAGATGAAATCGGTCGAGCCCTCCGGCAAAAAATCCAGGTGCGACTGCGTGCCGTTCAGCCAGCCCTTGCCGTAGATCCCGCCCGAACCGATGGCGATCTTGGATTGAATGATGTGATAGCCCGCGCCCAGCGGATCGCTTTCCGGGTCCAGAAAGGTCAGCACCCGCTGGCGTTGATAGTCATGCATGCCGAAGGTCCAGAACAGCGGAATCACCGCGCCCAGCAGGCTGGCCAGTCCGAGCATGATGGTCCAGCTCAACCCGGCCAGAAACAGCGCGAACGCGCCGGCGCACCCCACCACCAGCGCCGTGCCCAGATCCGGCTGCACGAGGATCAGCGCGAAGGGAATCGCGGTGATCAACGCGCCGCCCAGCAGATGCAACAGTTTGGGCGGCAGGGGTTTATTGGCGAAGAACCAGGCGATCATCATCGGCACGGCGAGCTTCACGATCTCCGAGGGTTGAAACCGAATCATCCCCAGGTCCAACCAGCGCCGCGCGCCCTTGGACACATCGCCGGCCACCAGCACCGCCAGCAGCAATAGAATCCCGCCCAGGTAGATCCAGGGCGACCAGAATCGAAAATACTGTGGCGGCGCCTGCGCCAGCGCCAGCAGAATGATGAATCCCAAACCCAACCGAACTCCCTGCGCCAGCACCAGATCCGGATTTTGCTGTCCGGCGCTGTACAGCACGATCAGCCCCATCCCGGCCACCATCAGCAGGCCGAGCAACAGCACCAGATCCAGGTGGATCCGGAAACGGAACCGACCGTGGCTATTCCGATCCATGCGCTCGAATATCCCGCATGGCGGCCTGAATTTCGGCCAGAATGGCCTCGTCGTAGCCTTCCAGAAGGTAGGCGTCCATCACCTTGCGGGCGATCGGCGCGGCCGTGGCGCCGCCGCCGCCGCCGTGCTCGATGATCGCCGCCACGGCGATGCGCGGCTCCTCGAACGGGGCGAACGCCACGAACAAGGCATGATCCTGCAAGTGTTTGGGCAGGGATCGGGCGTTGTATCTTTGGCTTTGCCCCAACGTGAAGACTTGGGAGGTGCCGGTCTTGCCGGCGATTCGGTACCGGGTGCTCCGGATTCGGCTGGCGGTGCCGCCCTCGACCACCTGGACCATCCCGGATTTGATGGTGTCCCAGAACTGGGG
The DNA here is from genome assembly GCA_046485105.1 of Candidatus Competibacteraceae bacterium. Taxonomy (GTDB): domain Bacteria; phylum Pseudomonadota; class Gammaproteobacteria; order Competibacterales; family Competibacteraceae; genus REEE01. The sequence continues at coordinate 2,175 of JAWOHQ010000213.1, forward strand.
GTTGCGGACCGTCACCCGCGGCTGCGCCCGCGGCGCTTCCGGGGTCTTGGCGCGGGTTCCGGGGTCTTCGGTGGCGTACAGCAACCGCGGCTGAAAATGCGCGCCCTTCTGGGCGATGATGCCGGTCGAGTGGGCCAGTTGCAGGGGAGTGGTCAGAAAATAGCCCTGACCGATGCCGAAGCTGACGGTGTCGCCAGCGAACCAGGGCTGATTGTGGACGCGGCGTTTCCACTCCGGAGAGGGCAACAGCGCGCTCGCCTCGGCGGGCAGATCGATGCCGGTCGGCCGGCCCAGGTCGAACTGACTGAGAAACGCATGAAATTTTTCGATGCCCAGGTTGACCGCCAGGCTATAGAAATACACATCGCAGGATTGGGCGATCGCCCGGTCCATGCTGACGCTGCCGTGCCCGCTCCGCCGCCAGCAGCGAAATCGGTG
>JAWOHQ010000236.1:0-6413 GCA_046485105.1 Candidatus Competibacteraceae bacterium
GCTGTTCGAGCCGGACATCAAGCGGCTTGACCTGTACCAGTTGCCGGCAACGCACCAGGACGGCCCCTGCCTGCTGAATGCGTCCCGCTTCCTCGACGTGCCGCAGGTCGTGTAAGTGAAGCTGTCGCCGAGGACGATATGGTCGGCGTCTTCGCCCTTGATCAGCATGTCGGCCTTGCAGATCGCCCAAGACTCGTCGTTCCAGTCCTGACCGAAGAGATGGGGATCGGCGTCGGCGCTGAGATCGCGGATGTAACGCTCCGCCACCGAGAGCATGCCGCCGGTGCCGCAAGCCGGGTCGTAGATGGTCTTGACGACGTGGCTCCGGCGCAGGTCCTGCTCCGGCGAGAGCAGGAGGTTGACCATCAGTTTGATCACCTCGCGCGGGGTGAAGTGTTCCCCGGCCTCCTCGTTCGCCTGCTCCGCGCCGATCCGGATCAGCTCTTCGAAGATATAGCCCATCTGGGTGTTATCCACGCGCTCGGGGGAGAGGTCCACGGCCGCGAACTTCTTGATCACCTCGTACAGCAGATTCTTCTCCGCCAGGCGCGCGATCTGCTGATCGAACGCGAAACGCTCCATGATCTCGCGGACGTTGCGCGAGAAGCCGTTGAGGTAGGCGTTGAGGTTGGGCGCGAGCTGGTTGGGGTCGTCCAGCAGCTTTGGCAGGTCCAGCCGCGACAGGTTGTAGAAAGGCCGTCCGGTGATTTTTTCGAGCAGGCTGCGGACGACCGTTTCGGGTTTGGCCTTGATCTTCGGATGCTCGGCGAGCACTTGGGCCTTGGTCGGCGCCAGCAGGCAGTCGAAGCGCCTGAGCACCGTCAGGGGCAGGATGACCTTGCGGTACTCGTTCCGCTTGTACGGGCCGCGGAGCAGGTTGCAGAGGCTCCAGATGAAGTTGGCGAGTTGGGAGTGGTGATCGGCGCTCAATGCGATTCCTTGGGTGTTCGGCGGCCGCTGAGCGACGTGCCAGCTTAATCAGAATATCCACTTGGCGTTGGAATTTTGGAAACAGGATTTTGACTGAAACGCTCGGTTTTTGGCTACACTAACGCCCCCTTACAGGATGAAATTGGCCGATACGATGAATGATAGCCTGCACTTCCGGTCCCGCGCCCGCGAGCGGAAGAAGGGCGTTGGATGCTGACCGCGCTGCTGTGCCTCGGCGCGGTGCTGCTCGACCGCTGGCGGGGCGAGTTGCGCCAGTGGCATCCCTTGGTGGGTTTCGGCCAACTCGCGCGACGGGTGGAAGCGCTGGCCTACGGACCGCCGGAACTGAGCGCCCGCGACCGTCGTCGGCGCGGGATCGGCGCGGTGGTCCTCCTGCTGGTCCCGTTCACCATCACCGCTTGGCTGCTGGCGGCCATCCCGCTGCTCGGGTTGGCGGTGGCGCTGGGTCTGCTGTATCTGGCCATCGGCGCCCGCAGTCTGGCGAAACACGCCGAGGCGGTGGCGGCGGCGCTGCACGCCGGCGATTTGCCCCTGGCGCGCGTGCGGGCCGCGCTGATCGTCAGCCGCGATACCGACGATCTCGATGAAGAGCAGATCAGCCGGGCCACGGTGGAGTCGGTGCTGGAAAACGGCTGCGATGCGATATTTGGGGCGCTGTTCTGGTTTGTGCTGGCTGGAGCGGCGGGCGTGGTGCTGTACCGGCTGACCAATACCCTGGATGCCATGTGGGGCTATCGGACCCCGCGCTACCAGGACTTCGGCTGGGCGGCGGCGCGGTTGGACGATGGGCTGAACTGGCTGCCGGCGCGCTTGACCGCCCTGGGCTATACCCTGTCCGGGACCCAGCCAGCTCTGGCCTGGCGCTGCTGGCGGGAACAGGCGTCGGGCTGGAAAAGTCCTAACGCCGGCTTGGTGATGGCGGCCGGCGCTGGCGCGCTGGGGCTGGCGCTGGGCGGGCGGGCGCGCTATCACGGCGCATGGCAGGCGCGCCCGCCGCTGGGCGAGGGGTTGGCCCCGCGCGCCGAAGATATCCGCCGGGCCGTGCAACTGGTCCAGCGCACCTTATGGTTGTGGCTGGCGGTGATCCTGCTGGGAGGGCTGATCCTTGCTTGAACACGGCGGCGCGCTGCGCGCGGCGGCGGCCCGCCATGGGATTCCGCTCGATGACTGGCTGGATTTGTCCACCGGCATCAACCCCCAGGGTTGGCCGGTGCCCGCCGTTCCCGCCACCGTTTGGCGGCGGTTGCCGGAAGACGAGGATGGTCTGGAAAGGGCGGCGGTGGCCTACTACGGCACGGCATCGCTCTTGCCGACCGCCGGCACCCAGGCGGCGATCCAGGCGCTCCCCCTGATCCGCGCGCCCGGACGGGTTGGAGTGCTGCACCCCAGTTATGCCGAACACGAACACGCCTGGCGGCGGGCCGGACATCGGGTGGAACGGTTGGTTGTCGAGCATCTGGACGCGGCCGTGGCCGGGCTGGACGTGTTGGCGCTGGTTCAGCCCAACAATCCGACCGGCATTCGTTTCTCGCAAGAATCATTGCTGGACTGGCGGGCGCGGTTGGCGGAGCGAGGCGGGTGGCTGGTGGTCGATGAGGCGTTCGTGGACGGCACGCCGACGGACAGCCTGGCCGGTCAGGTGGGCTTGCCGGGACTGATCGTCCTGCGCTCGCTCGGCAAATTCTTCGGACTGGCGGGCGCCCGGGTCGGGTTCGTGCTGGCGGAGCCGGTGGTATTGGAGCGGTTGCGGGAACAACTCGGACCCTGGACGGTGAGCGGTCCCGGCCGCTGGGTGGCGACGCAGGCGCTGGCCGACCGGGCGTGGCAGGACCGGACGCGAGCCGAACTCGAGCACGCCGGAACGCGGCTGGCGGATTTGCTGCGGCGGCAACGGTTGCCAGTGGCGGGGGGGACGGTCCTGTTTCATTGGGTTCCGCTCCCGGAAGCCGACTTCTGGCAGGATGCGCTGGCCCGCCGCGGCATTCTGGTCCGACGATTCACCGACCCGCCAGGATTGCGCTTTGGCTTGCCGGGTGTGGAGCCGGCGTGGCGGCGGCTGGAACTGGCGCTGGCCGGAGTGCGAGCCGAGCGGTTGCGGTAGTTTTCCCGTGGACAGAGATCGAACGAGACCATGATAGAACCTTTGAATCGGACCTCAACCCGACCTCCGGTCGGCGAAGTGTATCTGGTGGGCGCTGGCCCCGGCGACCCCGAGTTGTTGACGCTCAAGGCGTTGCGGTTGATGAAACAGGCCGACGTGGCGGTGTACGACCGATTGATCGGACCGGCGATTCTGGAGTTGCTGGAATCGCGGGTCGAACGGATCTTCGTCGGTAAGGAACCGGACCATCACACCTTGCCGCAGCACGACATCAATCAGTTGCTGGTGGATTTGGCCCGGCGAGGTAACAAGGTGTTGCGGCTCAAGGGCGGCGACCCGTTCATCTTCGGGCGCGGCGGCGAGGAAATCGAGACGCTGATGGCGGCCGGAATTCCCTTCCAGGTGGTGCCGGGCGTGACCGCCGCCGCCGGGTGCGCGGCTTATGCCGGCATTCCTCTGACCCATCGCGATTACGCTCAATCGTGCGTGTTCGTGACCGGCCATCTCAAGGACGGCGCGCTGGATTTGAACTGGCCGGCGTTGGTACAGCCGCGCCAGACCGTGGTGTTTTACATGGGCCTGAAAAGCGCCGGCCACATCTGCGAGCAGTTGCGCGCGCACGGCATGACCGCCGCGATGCCGGTGGCGCTGGTGGAACAGGGAACCACCTTCCAACAACGGGTGTTTTGCGGAACCCTGGCCACGTTGCCCGCCAAAATCCAGGAGGCCGGCATCCGGTCGCCGGCGCTGCTCATCGTCGGCGAGGTGGTGAAGCTGCATCCGCAACTGGCCTGGTTCCAGCCTGCGGTTGCGGCGCGGTAGCAGCGGTCGCCGCCAGGGTGGGTATCGCCGCAAACTAACGCGCATCGCGCGCGGCGCGCGCCTCCGGCTCGGCGTTCAGGAACGGTTGCAGCAGCAGTTGGGGGAGCGCGGTGGCCCGGCGGTCGCGGAAGTATTCCAGGCCGATGGTCATGCCGGTATGCCCGTTGCGGGGCTGATCCCGATAGGTGCCGAACAGCCGGTCCCACCACGGCAAGTTGAATCCGAAATTGCTGTCGGTTTCCTCGGCCCACACCGAATGATGCACCCGATGCATGTCGGGCGTGACCAGCACCCAGCGCAACCGTCGGTCAATCCACAAAGGCAACCGGACATTGCCGTGGTTGAACATCGCGGTGGCGTTCAGGATCACCTCGAACAGCATCACCGCCACCGCGGGCGCGCCCAGCGCCACGACCACCGCCAGCTTGATCAGCATGGACAGCACGATCTCCAGTGGATGAAAGCGCAGGGCGGTGGTCACGTCGAAATCCAGGTCGGTGTGGTGCATCCGATGCAAGCGCCACAGCCAGGGCACCCGGTGGAAGACCACATGCTGGGCGTAGATCGCCAGGTCCAGCAACAGCAGGGAAGCGATGAAGGCCAGCCAGAACGGCGCGTTGAGTTGATTGAACAGCCCCCAACCCTGATCCGCCGCCAGGCCCGCCATCCCGACCGCCAGCACCGGGAACGCCAGTCGCACCATCACGCTGTCCACCACGATGATGCCGAGGTTGGCCGGCCAGCGACGACCGCGCGGCAGACTCGGGGTCCGGCGCGGCTGACGCCATTCCCACAAGATCATGAGCAGCAGGACGAGGGAAAAGCAACCCAGGCGGATGGCGGATTCGTGATTCAGCAGGTCGTTCATGAGGATCGGCTATGCGGCGTCCGGCCAGTAGTCGGGATCGAGAATCTGGCCCACGGTGAAGGGAGATCGTTCCGGGAACGTCGCCACCGGCAGCCGTGTTTCGCGGGCGGCGAACCGGCGGGCGGTTGGGTAGGCTTCATCGACCACATCGGGCACCGTGGGTTTGAGGGAGGGGCTTTGCCGGAGCAGATAGATGAGTTGGTCGCGCTGTTCGTCGATGGTGTATCCCCAACTATCCGACTGGCGTTCGGACTGATAGCGCCATTTCAGCAGATGCACGAGGAGAACCTTCAGGCGGCTGTAGAGTTCCCGTCGCTCGCTGGCGCCCATGCTGTCGAGTTCCTCGGTCAAATGGGTGAGGTCCACCTCTTTCATCCGGCCTTGGCGCAGCAGCGTGGCGGTATGCGTCGCCCAAGCGTGACGGTCTTGCTCGTAGGTGGGTGCGATCATGAATGGTTTCCTGTTGCCGGGCGAGGCGGGCGATGCCGGGGGTTGAGTTATAATGCCTTGGGTCGCTGTAAATATTAAGGGTAGTTCTCTAAAAATGGATATAAAAATGATAAAAAATTAAATATAATCATTTTATTACGGGTTTCCATATCCATGCCGAGAACACTACCGACGGCATAGAGGAGGTTGGATTGGACATCGCATGGGACCCGATCAAAGCGGAAGCGAATCTCGCGAAGCACGGTGTCAGCTTTGCCCAAGCGGCGACCGTTCTGACCGATCCGCTGGCCCTGACGGTGTTCGATGCGGCGCACAGTCAGGATGAGGATCGCTGGTTCACGCTGGGGACGTCCTCCGACGGTAAATTGCTTGCGGTGGCCCACACGTTCGTACCCACTGGGCCAGACAGCGCTCTGGTTCGCATCATCTCGGCGCGGGAGGCGACCCGTTGTGAGCGCCGGCAGTACGAAAACGAGTCTTGAGGGTTGATTTCCATGAAAGATACCGACGAACACGACATGCCTGGCGAAATCGACTTCTCCCAAGGTGAGCGTGGAAAGTTCTACCGACCCGGCATGAAGCTCAACCTGCCGGTTTACCTTGACGACGAAGTGCAAGCCGGACTCGCCAAGCTAGCCAAGGCCAAAGACGTGGACCTGTCCGATCTGGTCAACGATCTCCTCAGGAAGGATCTGGAACGCATCGAGACGGCGATGTAGCGTGATCGCAGCGCTTAGGATGCGGTGAGGCACGAATCACACTGATCGAGGCATCCTTTGGAGGAGTGAGTCGTGCAAATTATCTATTATGAAGATGACGATATTCTCTTTATCAAGTTTAACGACGAGCCTATCGTGCGTGATACATCGCATGGTTGGAATATTCATATCGGTTATACCTCGCAGGGAATTGGCGAAATTACCTTGTTGGACGCCAAAGCCGCTGGCCTGTTGCCTATCGTCATGAATGACGCCAGCGCCGCGCAAATTGCCAATGCGGCGTGAGGGCGGGTCGGGTCATACAACAACTCCAGATCCATATTCTTCGTCGTGTGAAACCATCATTTCATCTTCAGCCCGGAGGACGTTCGCGTGTCCCGACTCCCCCAGATCGTCACTGGCCAATTTCCCGGCGTCCGGCCTCGCCGAATGCGGCGCGACGAGTTTTCGCGCCGGTTGGTGCGGGAAACCGTGCTCACCGTCGCCGACCTGATTCAGCCGC
>JAWOHQ010000322.1:0-3008 GCA_046485105.1 Candidatus Competibacteraceae bacterium
GGCCCGGCAATATCCGGGAGCTGCAAAACGTCATCGAACGCGCCCTGATCACCTCCGTCGATGGCCGGACCCTGAACCTGGCCCGCGCCCTGCCGGAAGCGAACGAGGCGCCGCCCGCCGATCGGACCAGCGGCGAGCCGCCGCGCATCGAAGCCGCGCACCGCATCTTGACCGTGGCGGAACTGGCCGACCTCGAACGCGCCAACCTGCGGCGCGCCCTCGAAGCCGCGCGCTGGAAACTGTCCGGACCCGAGGGCGCGGCGGCGCGACTCGGCTTGCATCCCAATACCCTGGCCTCGCGGTTGAAGGCTCTGGGCATTCATCGGCCTTCGGAGCCCTGAAGCCCTCCCGAACTTTCGGGAGCAGCGCTCCCGAACTCTCGGGATTCACGAACTTTCGGGAGTTTGAGGGACGAGCCATCTCCCGATCAAGAGTTTGATTTCAAAAGATTAAAAGTCGTCAATCCGACCTGGCACGGCCTTTGTCTTCTCTGGAATCAGGCAGGCGCATCGGGTGCTTGCCCCCAAGTATCCCACACCAGAGAGAGACAGCCGCCATGACGACCCCAACCCAGAAAACCCTGATCAACGGCCTCGACCAGGACCAGATGATGCAGACCCTCGCCGCCATTAAAGAGGCGCCGTCGCTGGCCCGGTTCCAGTTCCGCGCCCGCAATGCCTGGATCAACGGCGGGGAAAACCGCTCGACGATTCAGGATTTCTACGGCGCTGGTCGGGAAGACGACTCGCGCGCCCGGTCGTTCCAGTTCACCAACGGCGAACCGCCGGTGCTGTTAGGCGCGAACGAAGGCGCGAATCCGGTGGAGTATTTGCTCCACGCGCTGGCCGGTTGCGTGACTACGACCTTCGTCCTGCACGCCGCCGCCCGCGGTATCCACATCCGGGAGTTGGCGACCGAACTGGACGGCGATCTCGACCTGCATGGACTGCTGGGCCTGAACGACGCAGTCCCGGCCGGCTACGAACAGATCCGCATTAAGATGCGCGTTAAAGCGGATTGCCCCGATCGGGAACTGGAGGATCTGCTGGCCTACGCCCAGCAGCATTCGCCGGTCTGCAACACGGTCTGCCGTCCGGTGCCCGTGACGGTGACGCGAGTGTAAGCCCGATCTTCCCTCGCCGTTCCAGGCGGCGGGGGACTCCCTGGACTCGCGGTTCGGGACGCCGAACAGCACGCCCAGAATCGTCAGCGGGAGCGCCGCCACCAGGACCCCGCCCAAGGCGATACCCGCCAGCAGACCCAGAAGCATCGAACCAAGGTGCTGGCGCTGCCAGTGACCGCGGCCGCGATACGCCATCAGGCCCGACAGGAGCAGGCTCGCCGCCACGCAGGGACCGGGCACCCAGTCCAGGGCGATCAGCGACAGCAACGGCACCACCACCAGTCCCGCCCCCAAGCCCGAGGCGGCTTGCAGCACGCTCCCCAGCACCATGACCAGGATGGCCAGAACGGTCGCCAACATGGTGTCTACGGTACTTCCAGTTCGCCGGTGCTAACTTGAACTGCCGCGCCACCGACCCGCACGGTGTGCGGTTGGCCGGCGACCAGATCGGCATCCACCGTCAGCGCGCTGGGCCGGCCCATATCCATGCCCTGGACGAGCCGCCACTGGCGGGCTCCGGTCACGTCGCCCGTCCGCCGGGCCAGGTAACCGGTGAAAGCCGCCGCCGCCGCGCCGGTGGCGGGATCCTCGGCGACCCCCAGCGCCGGCGCGAACATCCGCGCGTGAAACAATGCGGGGTCGGATGGATCGCGGCAGAAGGGGTAGACCTGGGGCGCCCAGAAAGCAGCCAGGGTCGCCTCCCAGCAGTCCAGGCGCAGCCGCGCCCGCGCCAGCGCCGTCCGGTCGCGCAGCGGTACGTAGAGAAACGGCACCCCGCACGACCAGGCTTCGGGGCGCCATTCCCCATCGGCCAGATCCTCCACGGTCAAGGCCAGCATGTCGGCCAGCCGCGCCGCTTCCGGCGGCTCCGGTCCCTGAAGGGGTAATTGGGCGGCGGTCAGACGGGCGAACGTCGGTTGGCTCCGGTCGATCGCGATCTCGACGGCCACCGGACCGACGCCTTCCTCGAACACGAGGGCGGTCGCCGGCTCCCGCACGGGAATGGCGCCGAGCGCCGCCAACAGCCAGGCCGCGCCCAGCGTGGGATGACCCGCGAACGGCAATTCCGCCGCCGGCGTGAAAATGCGCAGGTGCCGGGCGTGCGTCGGGTGATCCGGCGGCAACACGAACACCGTCTCCGACAGGTTGAACTCGCGGGCGATGGCCCGCATCTGGGTTTCGTTCAGCCCACGAGCGTCAGGCAGCACCGCCAAGGGGTTGCCGCCGAAAATCTGGCGGGTGAACACGTCGAGCGTATGGAAAGCGTAACGCATGCGCGGCCTCATCAGGGATCAAGGGGTGGAAAACTGATCGGGTCGAGAACGCCAGAGATCCATAACGCCCGTCACTGTGGCGCGCCGCCCAGGCCAGGGCCGCCTCCAGGCGGTCGTTCCCTCAAGGCAACTCATTGATCGTGGATGATATAGCCATCCTGTTTGAGTTGTGGAACCGCTGACGGTCGAACGAATCCCCCCTTTGCAACAGGGGGTTGGGGGATTTCCATTCGCAAGTCGGCCACGGTTCACTGGTGAGCGCTATAGTTTGTGTCCGGCCAAACCGCGTCGAGTTAATCGGCTCGGTAACGCATCCGGGCGGCGAATCGAGAGGTTGACGGCTTTCGTGCGCCAAAGCGTGATGCGCCAGGACAGGATCACGGCGATTGCATGCCCGGATGCCGTTTCGCCAAGTCTTGCCAGCGTTGCCGGTAGCGGGCCGGGGTCACCCCCGTGCGCCGCTTGAACAGGCGGCGAAAGAAGGCCGGGTCTTCATAGCCGACCTGGGCGGCCACGACGTCGGTCGGTTCGCCGGTGGTTTCCAGGAGCTGCTTGGCTTCCTCAATCCGCAGGGTTTGCACGTACTCCACCGGGGAATACCCGGTGGCCGC
>JAWOHQ010000380.1:0-4941 GCA_046485105.1 Candidatus Competibacteraceae bacterium
CGCCCCCAGGACGGCGACGCTGGACGCGGAACAGCAACAGGAACTCAAGCGGCTGTACCGGGAAGCGGCGATGCGGGCGCATCCGGATCGGGTGACCGAGGCCGACCGGGCGGCGGGGCACGCGGTGTTCGTGCAAGTGCAACAAGCCTACCAACAAGGCGATCTGGCGACCCTGGGCCGGCTCCACCGCCGCCTGACCGAAGGCCGGCCCTTCGCCGATCCGGCGACGGTCTACACCGAAGCCGACCAACTGCGGCGGCGCCTGGATCAATTACACCTGGAGGTCGAGCGGCGCCTGACCGACCTCCGGGGGCTGCGAGCCAGCGAGACCTATCAAACCCTGGCGGCGCACGCCGACTGGGACGCCTATTTCGCCGACGTCCGGCGTCGGCTGGCAGCGGAATGCGCGGACTTGCGCCGACAGTTGGAGGATAAGGATGACGAGTGAGACCAGGTGCTGGTTCCGGGGTGTTCTGCTTGACAAGGAGGTTTGATGCAGACCCGATTTGAATGGGATGAAGCGAACAATCGCTCTAACCAGCGCAAGCAGATTGATCGCCTAATGAGAAACCTTATCCAGCAAGGCCAATCCTGGCCCGATTGAGAAACCACCCCATGCACATTGAAGCGATTCGTCTAAAAAACTTCAAGGTATTCCGGGACGTGCATCTCCGGGAGATTCCCAAGCTCTCGGTCATCGTAGGCGCCAATGGCAGCGGCAAAACCACGTTCTTTGAAGTGTTCGGGTTTTTACGGGATTGCCTGTCGGGTAACGTGCGGCAAGCGTTGGACGGGCGAGGACGTTTTAAGGAAGTCGTCAGTCGGGGTTGTGAAGCGGAAAACATTCTCATTGAAATTCAATATCGAATGCCCATCGCTCAAGTCAGCCGCCGGGTTACCTACTCCGTGGAAATCGGTCAGGACCAAGGACGACCCATTGTCCGACGCGAACGACTCCGTTACAAAAGAAGGGCCTATGGAGCGCCCTTCCATTTCCTCGACTTCCAGAACGGCAGCGGCTATGCCATCACCAACGAAGAAGATTTCAACCAACCCGATGAAGAACTGAATCGGGAATACCAGAATCTCGATTCGCCCGATATTTTGGCCATCAAGGGACTCGGCCAGTTCCAACGCTTCAAGGCCGCCAATGCCTTTAGGCAACTGATCGAATCCTGGTATGTTTCCGACTTTCACATCGATGCCGCGCGAGGTCGCAAGGAAGTGACTGGCTACGTCGAACATCTCTCGGTATCGGGCGATAATCTCCCTCGTGTCGCTCAATACCTGTACGAAAACCATCCAGACGCATTCCAGCGGATTCTGGAGCGAATGCAGGCGCGCGTTCCAGGCATCAGCGCCGTAGTGCCCGAACTGACCCCAGATGGTTATCTGCTGCTACGTTTCCAGGACGGTTCGTTCAAAACGCCGTTTCTGGATCGCTACGTCTCCGATGGCACGATCAAAATGTTCGCCTATCTGGTGCTGCTCAACGACCCCAATCCTCATCCCCTCTTGTGTATTGAGGAGCCGGAAAACCAACTCTACCCCCAGTTGATGGCGGAACTGGCGGAAGAATTTCGTGGATATGCCCAACGAGGCGGGCAGATCATGATCTCGACTCATTCCCCCGATTTTTTGAATGCGGTGGAACTGGACGAAGTCTTCTGGCTCGTCAAGCGGGAAGGTTATACCGAAGTGCGCCGCGCCAAGGATGATCCCCAGGTTGCCGCCTATATGGCCGACGGCGACAAAATGGGTCATCTCTGGCGGCAAGGCTTTTTTACCGGCGCTGATCCACAATGAGCGAGTGGGTCTTTTTTTTGGAGGAGCCCTCAGCGCGAGCGATGCTGGAAGGGTTGTTGCCCAGAATAGCGCCCCAACACATGGCTGTTCGGTATATCGTGTTTGAGGGAAAACAGGATATGGAAAAACAATTGGTCCGACGAATGCGCGGTTATCGTCAAGCGGATGCCCGCTTTTTCATCATTCGCGATCAGGATTCAGGCGACTGCTTGATCATTAAAACACGACTCAAGCAATTCTGCCGCGATGCAGACCGTCCGACCGCGGTTATTCGCATCGCCTGCCATGAATTGGAAAGTTTTTACCTGGCTGATTTGGCCGCCGTCGAGCAAGGGCTTGGAATATCCGGGATTGCCAGTCGCCAAACCAGCCAGAAATTTCGGACACCCGACCGGCTTGGGTCTCCATCGCGGGAACTGACGGCCTTGACCAAAGGGCGTTATCAGAAGATCGGTGGCTCGCGCGCCATCGCCCCTCATCTGGACCTCGAAAACACCCGTTCCCATAGCTTCAAAGTGCTGGTTGACGCCCTGCGGCGGATGGCCGTGGAAGAAGGCTCAACCCATCGCGGGAAACGCTGACTTTCCGAGCATAACATATTGATTTTTTTAACTTTATATCGGCTCGATATCCACGTCTGGAGCGCTACCCTTACACAGCTTCCGAGCAACAGAGAAGAACATGAGGAACAACAAGACAATGTCATCTTCCTTTGAGAGTCTTTACCCAAACATCGCCCATTTCGTAGACGCCATCGGCTGGATCGAATTCGGGCATAATGATGATAGCCCGCTCACGTCTTTCATCAGAGCGATAGACATGGGTGGGATGGTATGGGAAGGAAAAGACAAATACAGCACCTTGGATAAGGCATTCCAAGACCTGGAAAAAGGTCTTGGCAAGTGGATGCGCGAGGAAGGAGTTGATCGACAATGACATAGCACTGATCGAGCCCGATTTGCACAGACGCTTTCCGGATTCGGCGGCAGTCAATGGCGCTCCTCGCAAATAGACCGAAGAGCGCCCTATCTCATTGACCTAAAAACGTTTACGAAAATCCGGGACCGGCTTTTTCTACCGGCTTACGGTCGAGTCGAATTCAGCCGCCGCCGCGCAAGCGCCTCAGCAGAGCCTGCCCGGCGCGACCGTCGGCCTTCATCCCCTGGCTCTGCTGCCATTCACGGATGGCCTTGCGGGTATTGGCGCCGAGGATGCCGTCGACCTCGCCCACGGCAAAACCGCGTTCGATCAACCGCCGCTGCACTTCGCGCCGTTCGGCTCGGGACAACCCTGGATCGTCGGTGGGCCAGGGGGTCACGAACGGCCCGCCGCCCCGGATGCGGTCGGCCAGATGCGCGATGGCCAAGGCGTAGCTCTCGGCCGGGTTGTAGCTGTAGAGCGCGTCGAAGTTGCGAAAGACCAGAAACGCCGGCCCCTCACGGCCGGCGGGCAGGATCAGGCCGGCTCGCCGGTCGCCGCCGGACAAGGCCCGTCCGTCGGCGCGGCGCACCCCTCTACGCGCCCATTCGCCGACCGCGACCTTGTTCCGCCGGTCCGCCTGCCGGTTGAAACCGGCGGGCAGAACGACCTCCACGCCCCAGGCTTCACCCGTGCGCCAGCCGGCGCGCCGCAGGTAATTGGCGGTCGAGGCGAGCGCATCGGGGACGCTGTCCATCAGGTCGCGCCGCCCGTCGCCGTCGAAGTCCACGGCCAGGCGGCGGAAGGTCGAGGGCATGAACTGGGTGTGACCGAAGGCCCCGGCCCAGGAACCCACCAGCCGCTCGGGCGCCACATGACCGCCCTCAAGGATCTTCAGGGCGGCGAACAACTCGCCCCGGAAGAACGTCTGACGCCGGCCGAAACAGGACAGCGTGGCCAGGGAGGTCACCAGCGGCCTCCGACCGACGGTCCGGCCGTAATCGGTTTCCACTCCCCAGACCGCCACCACCACGGCCGGATCGACCCCGAACTGACGCTCGATGGCGGCCAGCGTCGGCCTCCATTGGGCAAATCGCGCCCGGCCGTCCGCCACCCGTTCCTCGTCCACCAGACCGGCCATATAGTCCCAGATCGGGGTGCGGAACTCGGGCTGCGCGTCGAGAAACCCGACCACCCCCCTGTCCGGCGCCAGTCCGCGCGTGTGCCGGTCAAAAGTTGCATGGCTCACGCCATGACCGGACGCCTGTTGGCGCAACTGCGCCAGGCAGCGCTCGAAGGCGGCGGCGGTGGCCGGCGCGAACAGCGCGAGCAGGAAGGGCATCATGGTGATGAACGGTAACAAGCGTTTCATGAGCTGAATTATGTGCAAAAAACCGTCGGGGCCGACCGTGCGGGTCAAGGTGCAAGCGGACGCCGCAAGGATCCGGGGGCAAAGCCGGGTCAGTCCTACTCGCCCAACACCAACCGCCGGGTGTGGCGGGCGATGACCAGCTCCTCATTGGTGGGCAATACCCACACCGCGACCCGGCTGCCGGACCGGTCGATCCGCTGACCATGGCCGGCGTTGGCTGCGGCATCCAGATCGATGCCCAGCCACGCCGACAGCGTGCAAACCCGCTCGCGCACCGCCGCCGCGTGTTCGCCGATTCCGCCGGTGAACACCAGCGCGTCCAGCCCGCCCAAGGCCGCCGCCAACGAACCGAGTTCGCGGGCGATGCGGTAGCAGAAATAATCCACCGCCAGTTTCGCCCCTGGTTCCGGGCTGGCCAACAATTCGCGCATATCGTTGCTGACTCCCGACAGTCCCAGCAAGCCGGACTGCTTGTAGAGCAGGTTGGTCAAGTCCCGGACCCCCATGCCGTGCCGCTCGATCAGATAGAGCAGCACACCGGGATCCAGCGACCCCGTGCGGGTGCCCATCGGCAGGCCCTCCACGGCGGTGAAGCCCATGGTGCTGGCCATGCTCTGGCCGTCCCGCATCGCGCACATGCTGGCGCCGTTGCCAAGATGAGCCACGACCACCCGCCCGGTAGCCTGCGCGCCCAGCAGATCCACCAGCGCTCCGGCGATGTATTCGTAGGACAGTCCGTGGAAGCCGTAGCGCCGCACCCCTTCCTCGCGGTACTGGCGCGGCAGGGCGAACAGTTTCGCCAGTTCCGGCTGACCGTGATGAAACGCGGTGTCGAAGCAACCGAC
>JAWOHQ010000336.1:0-5964 GCA_046485105.1 Candidatus Competibacteraceae bacterium
GCGCCAGGCGGTTTTGCTGTTCCCGCACTTGCGCGTCCAGTTCCGTGTGCTGTTTCTGGACCGCGGTCTGGTGGGTGTCGTGGCCTTCGCGCAGCAGCCGAATTTCGCCCTTGACCACCTCGGTTTCGCCTTTTTGCAGATCCATCGCATTCTTCAAGGGTTGCAGATCGCCGGTCAGGCCCAGCATCTGACTCTTGAGATCCTGGTCGGCGGTCCGCAACGGGTCGAGGGCGGATTTCAGCCCCTGCAATTCCTGGATCTGGGTCTTGAGAGCTTGTAATTCAGGATGTTGCTGGGCGATTGCCTTTTGGATCGCCTGTTCTATTTGGTTGGCCTGAGCGGCCTGCTCCTGTTGCCCCAGGTACCACAGGTAACCGCTGCTGCCGCCCGCGCCCAAGGCGACGAGGAGGGCGAACAACGCCAATCCCCGGCCCCCCTTGGGCGCGGGCGGCGCGGGCGTGATGGCGGATGCGGGCTCAGGTCTGGGCGATGAAGCGGGCGGCGCGGAAGGAGTTGGCTTGAGCTGGGTGTCGTCGTCTGGTGTCTTGTCTGTCATGTCGCGTTACCGAGCAGGTGAAGGAGAATTCGCCGTCAGCTCCAGCAGGGCGGCGATCAGAGCAGTGTCGCTGGCTTCCCGGGCGAGCAGGATCGAGTGGCAGCCATGGTCCCTGGCGGCCCGCCGGATCCGGTCGCTGACCACGACCAGAGGGGTATCACGTAAATAATCTTGCCCGGCAACGCCCAATAGATCAAACAGATTCCGCAAACTTTCGTGGCTGGTGACGACCGCCGCGCCGACTTCGCCCTTCGCCCAGCGTTTCAGCAGGGGCGTTGGATCGATCACCGGTCGCTCGCGTCGGTAAACTTCGGCGGCGACGACCCGAGCGCCGCGGGCCGCGAGCGTCGTGACCAGCAGTTCCCGGCCGCCTTCGCCGCGCACGATAACGATCCGCTGGCCGGCCACCTGCTGGAAGCGGGGTAGGGCCAGCAAGGCTTCACTGGTAAACCCCTCATCCGGTCGCAGGCAAGGCCCGACGCCGTGTCGGGCCAGTGCCCGGGCGGTGGCGGCGCCGATGGCGGCGAGTTCCAGATGCGGTGGAATCCCTCCGCGTTCCAGGATGAGCGGCAGCCCCCGGTCCACGGCGTTGGCGCTGGTGAAGAGCAACAGATCACAATCGGCCAGCCGTTCGAATACGGCCAGCGCCGACGCCCGGTCGCGCGGTTCGCCGATAGCCAACAGCGGGCAGCGGATGGCCACGCCGCCCGCCCGTTCGATCAGGCGGCATAAGTCATCGGCCTGATGTTCTGGCCGGGTGACCAACACGCCCAAGCCGTTCAGGGAGACGTGGCGGTTTTCCTCAGGCGAGGACCGGAGAGATGTTGAGCATGAAGCACCGAACACCATCAAGGTCCCCCCTCAGCAACGCCCGACCGAAACCGCTCCGCGGCCCGGAACCGGGGCCGCCCCGGCGCCGGGCATTCCACGTGTGCTGGCTGATTGGCTGGGCTCGCCTCGAGCTGATGGAGGGAGCGTTCATGATGAGCCATGGTCGATAAGAAATCCTTTCATCGGCGGCCAATGTTTTGGGCGACGCGCGCCAACGGGCGAAGACGGAGTTCCGTGGCTCCGCTTGGCGCTCTCTTTAGGGGCGGAAGACGTCTTCCAGGCTGGCCGCGTCCAAAATACGGTCGCCCCAGCGCTCGAGCTGTTCCGTGGTCGCCGTGCCGAGTCGGGCTACCACGTCGCTCGGCAACGGGCCGAACCGCCGCGCCAACTGCCGCTGCAGCAGCAGGGCCTCGCCCTGCGCGAGGCCCTTTTCGAGGCCCTTTTCGAGGCCCTTTTCGAGGCCCTTCTGCTCGTACTCGCGAGCCCACGCATCGAACCGATCGGTTAAAGTCATCGTCAACTCCTTCAAATCACGCACCTTCGGCAACACCAGGCGATTCCGGCTGTGCCGCAATACCATCGCCCGAATCCACAACGCGAACGTCCGCTTGAGTTCGGGTTGCCCCTCCAGCCAGCCGTTCACCGTCTCGATCAGCGCCATCAACGCCGCCGCGCTGTCCGGGCGCTCGAACCGGATCGCCGCCGCCACCAGGTTCTTCATCGCCGCCAGGTCCGCGACGGCGTACCGGCTCTCGTCGATCAGCAGGTATTTCAGTTGGGGGAGGTGCTTTGCCAGCAGCCCCGGCGGCTGCGGGATCAGGTCCGCCACGTCGGTCGCGGCGGTCCACCGGCCCTGACCGTTGTACAGCACGATCGGCAGCACCGGTGGCAGCCGACGCTCGGGCAGCACCTGCTTTTGCTTGATCAGGTCCTGGTACAGCAGCCCGACGTAGGTCATGATCCGCACCGCCATCCAGGGATCGACCGTGCTCTGGAACTCGATCAGGAGATACAGGTACACCCACTCCCCTTCGACCTTCACCCGCCACACGAGGTCGTCGGCCCGATCCCGCAGGTCGTCGGTGACGTAGCTGCCCGAGACCCGCTCCAGGGTCGCGTAGTCCAGGCCGTGTAGCCACTCGTCCGGCACGAAGCCCAGGATCAGGTCCCGCACCACTTCCGGGGCGGAAAACAGGATCTTGTACGAGGCGTCGTCGTCGTGGCTCATGGCCGATAGTGTAGTCTTTTTTGGGAAGCGCGCTTCATGGCGTCGGCTGGCCGGGCTCGCCCCGAACTCGGGCACAGCGAAAGCCGAGGAGGCCGATGCAGCGGTCGGGGAGGTCGCGGTAGCGGTACGCCGCCCGCACGTAGCGCGCGTGGCGGCCCCAGGACCCGCCGCGCAGGACACGAAACGCGCCGGCCTCCAGGGAACCCGTAGGATTCGTCTGAGTGTTCTGATCGTAATCCCTCATGCCGTCCTGGCACCACTCCCGGACGTTGCCCAGCATGTCGTACAGACCCCAGGGATTGGCTTGTTTGAGCTTCACCGAGTGCGTTCCCGTCTGGGTGTGAGGATATTGCTTCTCCGGCCAGTCCGAACTGTCGTAACCGTTGTCCAGCTCGAAATCGACCCCGCTGTTGCCCCATACCAGGCAATCGGGTCGAGCGCGGGAGCATTGCATTGACCCAAAATCTCTAAGTCGCCGGTGTAGATGGCCGTCTCGGTCCCCGCCCGGCAGGCGTATTCCCACTGCGCCTCGCTCGGTAGCGCCAGATTGAGATTGGGAATCCGCCCATTGAGTTGCTTGAGAAAATCCTGTGCGTCGTCCCAACTGACCTGCTCCACTGGTCGGGTCGGGCTTTGGAATCGGCTCGGATTCTTCTCCATCACCGCTTCCCAGAGCGCCTGGGTGCAGGGCGTGTCGAACAGCCAATAACCTTCGGTCAAAGTAACTTGATGGCGGGGACTTTCATTTATGTAGCGGCCCGGCTCATCCTCCGGCGAACCCATCCAGAACCGCCCCGGCGGAATCCAGCGCAGGCGTTGAATGACCGGCTCCCCGCGACCCGGTTCGACGGCGATTTCGCACCAGAGCCCGAAGCGGTCGCGGCCGATGGCGCTGGCCCAGGCGGGTTTGGTGAGGCGGCGAAACGTCAGATGCTCGCGGTCGGTGCGGATGAGGAAGGCCGGCGCTTGAGGCAACGCGCAGCGGACCGGGGATTCGCCGGCGTCGAGACGCAGCAGCGTGGGTTCCACGCGGGTCACACGGCCGCCCGGCTCCGCTCCCTGCTGAACTCGGTCACAGCGAAAACCGAAGTTGCCGCTGCGGTGGCCGGGGAGGTCGAGGTAGCGGGACGCCGCCCGCACGAGGCGCGCGAGGTCGTTCCAGGACCCGCCGCGCAGGACACGATTCGCGCCGGCTCCGCTGTCTACCCAGGCCGAGCCATCGGTCGGAGCTCCCTGGTAATTGCTGTGCCAATGGTCCTGGCACCACTCCAAGACGTTGCCGTGCATTTCGTACAGGCCCCACGGGTTCGGTAGCAGGCTCGCCACCGGCACGGTCTGTTGCCGATACAAACCTTTTTTGCCGCCCGCGTAGGGAAAGTTGCCGTCGTAGTTGGCTTGCTCGGGAGTGATGTTGGCGCCGAAGCTGAACGGGGTGGTCGTGCCGGCCCGGCAGGCATACTCCCATTGGGCTTCGGACGGCAGAGCTAGATCGAGTCCGGGCCGGCGCTCGTTCAGCCGCTGGAGAAAATCCTGGCAGTCGTTCCAACTGACGCTTTCCACCGGCCGGTCGGGGCCTTTGAACCCACTCGGGTTCTTACCCATCACCGCCTCCCACAGGGCCTGGGTGCAGGCGGTGTCGAACAGCCAGTAGCCTCGGCTGATCGCCACGGGATGTTGGGGACCCTCATTGCCGAAACGCTCCGGTTCGTCCTTCGGCGAGCCCATCAAGAAGGTTCCGGGTTCGATCCAGCGCATCCGCTGGGTGACTTTATTACCCCGCTGGTCCTCGACGCTGAAGGTGACCCAGTGGCCGTACTCGTCCGTACCCCAGTCGTCGGCCCAGCTTGGCGGCTGGCCGGAGCGCCAGAAGGAAGGATCGTGGTCAGCGTTAGAAACCGCTTCGACCCGAATCCACCCGTTGCAGCTCGTGATTCTGCCCAAGCGACTACCAGCACTCGGTTCCCCAATTTCGATCTCGGGCGCAAAGACCAAAGTCTCGCCTTGTTGCCGGATCGTGACGGTCGTGATCGGGCGGTCGGGATCGGATTCGATGCTCTCGGGTTTGAATTCGGGTGGTGGGTGGATCGGTCCCTGGTCGTGCCGATGCACTCTTTCCCAAATTCGATGGAGCGGGAGGGTCCGCCAAATGGCCTCTTGTTTGGTGGAACGCTGTTCGAAGCGCAGAAACCACTCCTCGGCGCCGCGCGGCGCGGTCGCACCCTCCACGCCACGAATCTGGGCATCGAGAGCGGCGAAAAAATCGCGACACAGCTCGCGTTCACCCTTCGGGAGCAGCGCCTGAGAATCCGAATCCAACAGCGTGGCCTCGCTCAGATAAACCTCGCTGGGCAGACGCGCCCGCCACGCGCGGATGCGGTTGAGAACCTGTTTCCGCAACGGCTCCGGTTGATCCTCGAAACCAGCTCGCCAACGCTTGAGGTCTTCCGGGTTCAACGTCGCGGCGACGCTGGACGCGCTTATGACCGCCGGATGCTGCCATACCAGGGATTCGGCCGCCGCTTCCAACCCGGCAAGTCGGCGCAGGTCGCGCAGCAAACCGGGTTCGACCCGCGCGGTCGGCGCAAGCAGGCACAACAGAGCTTCGATCTGTCGCCAGCAGTGTTCGGGATCGAGCGCGCCCGACCCGCGCTCCCAGGACAGCAATCGCCAATAGCGGCTGATCGTGGGCGGACACCACGCCGCCGGCTGCGGCAGCAGGGCCACGGCCTGGCAACCCGCGTCAGCCAAATGCCGCCCCAGTCGCTCCCAAACCGCGTTCGCCCCGATATCTTCGCGCGCCAGTCCCCCAAGGTCGCCCAGAACCAACACCAATCCACCGGGCGGTGGCGGGCGATAGCGGCGATCCTCGCCACGGGGCAATCCGACGAAGATCGGTTGGTCCAAACCGTCATCGATCAGCGCATGGCGCACCGCGTGGCGAGGAAACAAGCGTGAAAGCTGTTCTCGAACCATCGCTTGATCCCGCCAATAGGGCGTCAGTCTGTCGCTGCGGTCTTCGATGACATGCAAGGTCGCGCCCCAGCGCCGATACGAGCGATGCGGCAACCGCCGCAGGCTATCGCCTTGCCCGAGGCGGCGCACGATAGCGGGCACATCCAAATCGCGCGATTCCATCTTCCGGGCGAGGGCGCCACGCAGCCGGGGCAAGAGTTCCGGCCAGCGCGCCAAGGGTTGCGGAATCGCCGCCGGCGGGCGCTCGGTCCATTCGGGTAATGCAGTGGCGGGTTCAGGATCGCTGCTCGTCGGTTTCGGAGCTTGTAGATACTCGACAGCTTCCAGACGCCAGAACGGCACATCGACGAGCGGTTTCGAGACCACTGTCGGCTCG
>JAWOHQ010000480.1:0-2631 GCA_046485105.1 Candidatus Competibacteraceae bacterium
TGCAGGATGTTGGCGAATTCCTCCATGAAGGTCTCATAACGGTTGGCCACCCGGTCCACCTCATGCGCGTAACGATTGTAAGCGATCACCGCCGGAATGGCCGCGAACAACCCCATCGCGGTCGCGACGAGCGCCTCGGCGATACCCGGCGCTACCTGCGCCAAGGTGGCTTGCTGGGTCATGCCCAGGGCGATGAAGGCGTTCATGATGCCCCAGACCGTGCCGAACAGTCCGATGTACGGACTGGTGGAGCCGGTCGTCGCCAACAGCGATAAATACATTTCAAGATGGTCCAATTCCCGCGAACCGGCCGCCCGCATCGCTCGTTGCGCGCCGCTCACCACCGATTCCGGATCCATGGTCGGCTGAGCGCGCAGCCGCAGAAATTCCTGGAACCCCGCCAGGAAAATTGCCTCCATGCCCCAGACCGCTTCCTTTTGGCGGTTGACGCGCGCGTAAAGCGAGGCCAAGTCGATTCCCGACCAGAAGTCATCCTCGAATTGGTCGGCCGCCCGCGCCGCGGACGCCAGCACCAGACCTTTTTTGACGATTACCCACCACGAACTCAACGAGATCAGCACCAGCCCCAGCATGACTAGTTGCACGATCAGGCTGGCGTTGGCGATCAGGCTCCAGAACGATAAATCATGGGTCACCTACGATTTCCCCCGTTATCTCTCTGGACAACCGGCGCATCCGACGGTTCTCCATATCAATGAGCGTAGTCCTGTCATACCACTGCTATCGACATTTTCGTACAGGACTTTCGCTTTCCGTCATGGGTCTCGTTCAAGGCGCGGCGCCGAACAGATCGCCAACCACTGGGGTGGCGGTCGCCAGACCGAAATGCCGATAGGCATGGGCGGTCGCCACCCGCCCGCGCGGAGTGCGCATCAGGAAGCCCTGCTGGATCAGAAACGGCTCCAACACGTCCTCAATGGTGCCCCGTTCCTCGCCCAGCGCCGCCGCCAGCGTGTCCAGACCCACCGGCCCGCCGGCGAATTTGTCGATGGTCAGCCAGAGCAACCGCCGATCCTGTTCGTCAAAACCCCGTTCGTCCACCTTGAGCAGGTCGAGCGCCCGTTGGGCCACCTCGACGGTGATCCGGCCGTCGGCCCGCACCTGCGCGAAATCGCGTACCCGCCGCAGCAAGCGATTGGCGATGCGCGGCGTGCCGCGCGAACGCTGGCCGATTTCCACCGCGCCGGCGGACTCGGCGATTTCGACTCCGAGAATCCGCGCCGACCGCGTCACGATCGTAGTCAATTCCTCCGGAGTATAGAACTCCAGTCGGTGGACGATGCCGAAGCGGTCGCGCAACGGCGAAGTCAGCAACCCGGCGCGGGTGGTGGCGCCCACCAGGGTGAAGGGCGGCAGATCCAGCTTGATCGAGCGCGCCGCCGGTCCCTCGCCGATCAGGATATCGATCTGGTAATCCTCCATCGCCGGATACAGCACTTCCTCGACCACTGGGCTCAGCCGATGGATCTCGTCGATAAACAGCACATCGCGCGGTTCGAGATTGGTGAGCAAGGCGGCGACATCGCCGGGTCGCTCCAGCACCGGCCCCGAGGTCTGGCGCAGATTGACGCCCATTTCGACGGCGATGATGTGCGCCAGCGTGGTCTTGCCCAGTCCGGGCGGCCCGAACAGCAACACATGATCCAACGCCTCGTCGCGCGCTCGGGCAGCCTGAATGAAAATCTCCAATTGCTCGCGCAATGCCAGCTGGCCGATGTATTCCTCCAGCCGCCGCGGACGCACGGTCCGGTCCAGCGAGGCGTCCTCACCGTTGGCGGCGGGTGAAATCAGACGGTTGGATGAATTCATTGATGGCGACGAGCGGTCCGGGGTTTCCGGCAAAGCGTTTAAGAGTCAAAGTGTAAAACCAAACGATGGCGAGCGCCGCCCTTTTCGGTGGCGGACGGTGGATTCCCGCAGGTTAGCGCCGCACGCTGGCTTGTAAGGCCAGTCGGATGATCGCCTCGCTGGTCAGCCCCTCGATCTCCAGGGACTGCACCATGCGCGACGCCTCGGGCAGCCGGTAGCCCAGCGCCACCAGGGCGCTGATCGCATCGTCGGCCGGGCTGATCTCCGGATCGGGGCTCCGTTCGCCGGGCGGCGCCACGGCGGTCGGACTCAGACCCAGGGCGCCGACGCGGTCGCGCATCTCGATCACCAGCCGCTCGGCGGTTTTCTTACCGATCCCCGGCAGGCCGGTCAGCGCGGCGGTATCACCCTCGCGCACGCAACGGCCGAACCGATCCACGCTCATCCCCGACAGAATCAACAACGCCAGGCGCGGGCCGATGCCGGATACCCGGATCAGCCCGCGGAACAGGCTGCGTTCCGCCGTGCTGGCGAACCCATAGAGGGTGTGCGCATCCTCGCGCACCGCCAGGTGGGTATGCAGCATTACTTCCACCCCGATGTCCGGCAGCGTCTGGAAGGTGGTCAGCGACGCCTCCAGCTCGTACCCGACGCCGTGCGCGTCGATCATCAGGTACGACGGCTGCTTCCAGGCCAGCACAACGCGCAGGCGACCGATCACCGGCGCCTCCCGGGCGATCTGTCACGGCCACACCCGTCAGACTCTGAACCGGCTCGGCGGAGTCGCGTTGCTAGAGAGGA
>JAWOHQ010000006.1:0-5962 GCA_046485105.1 Candidatus Competibacteraceae bacterium
GCCAGCAACCCGTCCAGCACCTCGCCGGCCGGGCGCGGCAATTTCAAAACCGCCTCATGGAACACCGGCCGATCGAACGCCCGGCTGACGCCCGACGTCTGGGTCAACTGCTCCACCAAGGCCCGCGTGTTCGCATGACTGGCGGCGGCGACCTGTTCCAGTCCATGGGGACCCAGCAACGCCAGGTACAGAGTGGCGGCGGTCACCATCAGCCCCTGATTGGTGCAGATATTGGACGTGGCCTTGGAGCGCCGGATGTGCTGTTCGCGGGCTTGCAGGGTCAAGGTAAAGCCCGGCTTGCCGTCCAGATCCACGGTGCGACCCACCAGTCGGCCCGGCATTTGGCGCACCCATTCCTGACGGCAACACAGGAAACCGAAGTAGGGACCACCCGAACTCAGCGGCGCCCCGAACGGTTGGCCTTCGCCACAGACGATATCGGCGCCGGCTTCGCCCCACTCACCCGGCGGCGCGAGCACCGCCAGCGCCGTGGGATTGACCGCCGCCACCGCCAGCGCTTGCTGGCGATGCGCCCAGTCGGTGAGCGCGTCCACCTCCTCCAGTACGCCGAAGAAGTTGGGCTGCGGAATCACCAGGGCCGCGATATCCTGCCCCGCGTAAGGCGCGAGCGCCGCGACCGGAGTATGGCCGCCGGTTGGGTCGTAGGGCAACTCGATCAGTTCGAGATCCTGATTATGGACGATGGCGCGCGCGGCCCGCCGGTACAGCGGATGCAAGGTCCGGGGCACCAGAATCCGTTTGGATTTGGACTTGCGGTTGGCGCGCACCGCCATCAACAGCGCCTCGGCCAGCGCCGAGCCGCCGTCGTACAGCGAGGCGTTGGAGATGGCCATCGCGGTCAAGCCAGCCATCATGCTCTGGTACTCGTAGAGCACCTGCAAGGTGCCCTGGCTGGCTTCCGGTTGATAGGGCGTGTAGGCGCTGTAAAACTCACCGCGACCGGCGATTTCCCAAACCGCCGCCGGGATATGATGCTCGTAGGCTCCGGCGCCCAGGAAGCACAGCGGCCGGGGGAAATTCGCCGCCCGTTCCTCCAGCAACCGGGTCGATTCCCGTTCGTTCAGCGCCTCCGGCAGGGCCGGCAGCTCGCCGATCCGCAGCGCCGGGGGGATTTCGTCGAACAACGCCTCCAGACTCGGGGCGCCGATGGCGGCCAGCATCGCCCGGACATCATCCGGAGTATGGGGAATAAACGGCATAATTCGCTTTATCCTGGATCAATCGGCCAGTCGGGGGTTGGCCAGCGAAGATTCATCTTCGTCTTCGGCCAAGGCGATGGCCTCGTAGGCGGTCGCTTCCAACAAAGTTTCCAGCGAGGCCGCGGTCTTAAGCCGGAAGATCCAACCTTCCCCGTAGGGATCGTGATTGATCAATTCCGGGTCGTCGGCCAGCGCTTCGTTGACTTCCACGATCACGCCGTCCAGCGGACTGAACACGTCCGAGGCGGCCTTGACCGATTCGACCACCGCGCAACTCTCGGCGGCGGCCACCGGGCGGCCGATTTCCGGGATTTCCACGAACACCAGATCGCCGAGCAGGTGCTGGGCATGGTCGGTAATGCCGACGGTGACCGTGCCATCGTCGTTGGCGCGCACCCATTCATGAGATTCGGTGTAACGCAGGTCAGCGGGAATGTGGCTGCTCATGCTCGACTCCTCCACAACGGTTTTAGGGTTGGATTCACTCAATCAGGGCGCGGCCGTGGCGGACGAACGGCGGTTTGACCACCCGGGCCGGCAAGCGTTTGCCGCGAATGTCCACCTGACAATTTTTGCCCGCGCCGGTCGTGACCCGGGCCAGAGCAATGGCGCGGTTCAGGGTCGGCGAGAAGGTGCCGCTGGTGATGTGGCCGATTTCGCGGTCGTCGGCGTACACGGTCTGGCGCCCGCGCAACACCCCGCGCGCCTCCAGCACCAGCCCGACCAAGACTTGCGGCGCGTCGGCGGCGCGTTGCCGCTCCAGCGCGGCGCGGCCGATGAAGTCGCGCTCCACCGGCTCCCAGGCTACAGTCCAGCCCAGTCCGGACACCAGAGGCGTGGTGGTTTCGTCCATATCGCTGCCATAGAGATTCATGCCGGCTTCCAGCCGCAGGGTGTCGCGCGCGCCCAGCCCGCAGGGCGCGACGCCAGCGGCGAGAAGCTGGTCCCAGAGCGCGGGAGTCTCCGCCGCCAGCGGCAGGATTTCCACTCCATCCTCGCCGGTGTAACCGGTGCGCGCGATGAATAGGTCTTCGGTTTCCAGGGCGTGAAAGG
This sequence comes from Candidatus Competibacteraceae bacterium, assembly GCA_046485105.1. GTDB lineage: Bacteria > Pseudomonadota > Gammaproteobacteria > Competibacterales > Competibacteraceae > REEE01. Next base: position 2,274 of record JAWOHQ010000006.1, read on the forward strand.
GTTTGAGGGCGCGGATGGCCGTCACGGTCGCCGCGCCGAGCACGGCTTCCAGCTTCGCCAGCGCCTCCGGCCCCTGGACCGCCAGCATGGCCAGATCGTCGTGCTCGCGCCAGGCCGCGCCGAAGCGCTCGGCCATCGGCGCGATCCAGGCCAAATCATTGGCGCGGGTGGCGGCGTTCAACACCAACCGGTAGCCGGCCGCGCCCCGGTCGTAGGCGATCAGATCGTCGATGACGCCGCCAGCCTCGTTCAACAGGCAGGCGTACAGCGCCTTGCCGGGGTACAGGCGGGCGACGTCGTTGGCCAGCAGATAACGCAGCAGGGCGCGGGTCGGGGCGGGGTCGGGGAAATCGACCACGGTCATGTGCGACACGTCGAACACCCCGGCGGCGCGGCGCACTTGGTGATGTTCGTCGATTTGCGAACCATAATGGAGCGGCATCTCCCAGCCGCCGAAGTCCACCAATTTCGCACCTCGGGCGGCGTGGCGGGCATACAGGGGTGTACGTTTGGCCATGCGGAACATCCTGGTGGAATGTGGATATGGGTGCGTCATGGTAGCCTGAAATCGCCCGATGGGGTACCTCGGCGGCAAGTATTATGAAGGCCTGAAAGACGAATCTCCCCAAGGGTGGCGACCACGCCAAACCACCGACTCACATTCCTGGATTGTGTGACAAAGGACCAGATTTTGGGCATCTTCGCGTTTCGATCCTGGCGCTGGCCGCCGGGCGGAGTTTCCCTGCGCGCTGCGCTGATCGCGCTTTTTTGTGGCGCATTCCCGGAGTCGCCAGCTTACGGAACGTGGACTTGCAGAGTCTCGACCCATTCGCGCAGCACCGTGGTCGCGTAAGCGCCGGCCGGCAGCGTAAAGTTCAGCACGGCGGTGCGCGGTTCGGGAAATTCGAGCATCGCGTCTTCCATCATCAGGCGCAGCGCCCGCCGTTCCTGCGTCAACCCTACCGTCGCCAGCCCGTCGTGGAAGATCGGGAGCGTGGCCGCGACTTCCTCCTCCAGTTCCCGAACCGGGCCACCACTAAGCAACTCCCCGGCGCCCCACAGCGGTCCGGTGGGATGCAGGTCGCCAGTGGCGACGCGCTGGCGCAGGGTCTCGTCCACGTCCGCAACCGCGAAAATGCTGTGACTGCCGGCCAGCATCAGCACCTCGCCGGGCAGCGCGGCGTTCCAGGTGTTCATCTCGACTCGCCGCGCCAGCACGGCATTGAACAACTCGGCGCGAGCGGCGGACAGATACAAACCGCGTTGATGCCGGTCGCGCACCCGTTCCCGTCCGCTCAACAATGCCGCGGCGCGTTCCCGGTTGCCGCCCGCGCGGCCGAAACGCTGTTCGCCGAAATAGTTGGGCACGCCATCCTTGATGAGGCGCTGGAACCGTTCCGTCAGTTCGGCGGGATCGCCATCCAACTCGCGCACGATGATGCGAAAGGCGTTGCCGCTCGCCGCGCCGCGCCGCAGCTTGCGGGAATGGCGCACCGCGTTCAGCACGGCAAAGTCTGGGTCGGGGTCCGTTGCCCAGTCGGGGTCCGCCTGACCCGGCAAATGCACCGAAAACCATTGCTCGGTGACGGCGTGACGATCTTTCAATCCGGCGTAGCTTACCGCGCCGGGCGAAACTCCCGCCTGCTGCGCCAAGCGCCGCGCCACCCAGTCGGTATTGGCGCCGCGCTTGCGCACCCACAGCCAAGCATGTTCGCCGGCGCCGTCCAGGGTGAAGTTGATTAACTCGCGGACCTGGAAATCTTCGGGAACGGCGCGCAGCCGGCCACTGGCGCCAGGTGGGCCGTGGGCGTGAGGGAGATTCAGCATCGGGCTCCATCACTCATAATCGAGAGTTATCATGAATCTGAACCGTCTGGCCTCGCTGGCCGTCGCCGTGGGTTGCTTTCTCAACATGTTGCATCGGGAAGGACTCGAAGCAGCCCTGTTGTTCTCGCTGGTTTGTTTGGCGCTGTTGAGCCTGATCTGGTACGGCGGCTGGTGGGCGACCCACATCCTGCCGTTCGGTTGGTGGGGCATGCGCCGGCCGAGCGATCTAGGCAATCCGGCCTATGAATTCCTCGTGCCGCTGTTTGGCTGGGTTTTTTTGCTGATCCTGTTTTTCCTGAGTGGGTGAGCCCCGTGCTAAGCTATCGGTCATTATCGATCATCTCGCGGAGCATGGCCATGTCTCAACCCGCATCCCGCCTGACCTTCACCTTCGACGACTACCTGCAATGGGAAAACCAGCAGGCGCAGCGTCACGAATTCATGCGCGGCGAAGTGTTCGCCATGACCGGCGCCACGGATCGACATAACGAAATCTCCGGTAATTTCTATATGAGGTTACGCCAACATCTGCGCGGCACACCCTGCCGGGCGTACATGGCCGATGTCAAGGTCCGGGTGGAAGCGGCGGATTGCAGCTTTTATCCCGACTTGCAGGTCACCTGCGCCGAACGCGACCACGCCGACCGTTACGTCAAGCGTTTCCCCGTGCTAGTGGTCGAGGTTTTATCGAACAGCACCGCCGCTTTCGATCTGGGCGACAAGTTCGCCGCCTACCGGCAACTCGACAGCCTGCGGGAATACGTGGTGGTGGATCAGGAACGCATCCGGGTCCTGATTTATCGGCGGCAAGATGAAAAGTGGTGGGTGGACAGCGTCGGTCCCGGCGAGCGGTTGCGCCTGGACAGCATCGAGTTCGATGGTCCGGTGGAAACCCTTTACGAAGATCTGAGCGAACCGCTGGCCGCCGAATCCTTATAACAGCAACGCCACAGCATGGACGGCGATCCCCTCGCCGCGCCCGATGTATCCCAGCCGTTCCGTCGTGGTGGCCTTGACGTTGGCCCGATCCAGGTCAACATTTAGATCGACGGCGATGTGCTCGCGCATGGCGGGGATATGCGGCGCCATTCGGGGGGCTTGAGCGATAATGGTGGCGTCCACATTGCCGACCGCCAATCCCGATTCCCGCAGCAACGCCACGACCCGCCGCACCAAAAGCCGGCTGTCGATATCCTTGAATTCGGCGCGACTGTCCGGGAAATGGCGGCCGATGTCGCCCAGTCCCGCCGCACCCAGCAGCGCGTCGCAGAGTGCGTGAAGCAGCACATCGCCGTCGGAATGGGCGATCAGGCCGTGAGTGTGCGGGATGCGCACGCCGCCCAAGGTAATGAACTGGCCCGGACCGAAGGCGTGAACGTCGAAACCGTGACCGATGCGCATGGCGATGTTCCCTCTGCATTCAACCATCGGCGCTCCGGCGCGTCAGATAAAACTCCGCCAGCGCCAGATCCTCCGGCCGGGTGATCTTCACATTATCCGCCCGGCCCTCGACCAGACGGGGCGCGAAGCCAGCCGCTTCCATGGCCGCCGCTTCATCGGTCACCGGTAAGCCCCGCGACAGCGCATCGCGCAACGCATCGCGCAACGGTTTCAAGTGGAACATCTGCGGGGTCAGGGCGTGCCAGAGCCGCGAGCGATCCACCGTGGTGGCGACCCGCCCGGCGGCGTTGGCCTGCTTCAGGGTATCCCGAACCGGCACGGCGAGCAGTCCCCCGACGGGATCATGGTCGAGTTCGGCCAGCAACCGGTCCAGATCTTCGGTGCATAGACAGGGCCGGGCGGCGTCGTGGACCAGCACCCAATCATCCGGGCTGGCCCATTCCCACAATGCCTCCAACCCG
>JAWOHQ010000051.1:0-6158 GCA_046485105.1 Candidatus Competibacteraceae bacterium
CTCCAGCACCACCATTTGGGCACGGGGAATCATGACGTCGCGCACCTGGGTTTTCGAGACCCGCATGACCCCTTCCATCATGGTCAGGGCCTCGGCGTCCAGTAATTCCCGTTGCTGGGCGTCGCGCAGCAGTTCCAACAGTTCGTTCCGGTCCTTGGGTTCGCCCGTCGAGGCGAAACCCAGGCGTTCCAGCCAAGAGGGTTTATGGCTGGGTTCGGATCGTTCTTCGTTCATCAGTCGTGCGAGTCTCCATAGGGATCGGGGAAACCGAGTCCCGCCAGGATCTGGATTTCCAGGGATTCCATGGCCGCGGCCTGGGCTTCATCATGAGCATAGCCCAGCAAGTGTAAAACGCCATGCGCGACCAGGTGCGCCCAGTGCGCCTCGGGGGTCTTGCCCTGGACGATGGCCTCGCGCAGCAGCACCGGCGCGCAGATGACGATATCGCCCAGCAGCGCGCTGTCGACCTCCGGCGGGGCTTCGAAGGGGAACGACAGCACGTTGGTCGGCCCCGGTTTGTGGCGGTAGCGTTCGTTGAGCGCGGCGCTTTCGGCTTCGTTGACGATGCGGAGAGTCAATTCGGCGTCCTGCCGATAGTCCGCGCCGGCCAGCGTCGCCTCGACCCAGCGGCGAAAGTCGGCCTCGGCCGGCAACCCCGGCAGGTCCAGAGCGATTTGCAAATCCAGTTCCAGAGTCATGCGGGATTATCCTGTTCGTAGCGGGCGTAGGCGTTGACGATTCGTTGCACCAGCGGATGCCGGACCACGTCGCGGGCGGTGAAAAAAGTGATGCCGATCCCTTCTGCGTCCTCGAGCACCTGCAAGACGTGACGCAGGCCGGACTGGGTATTGCGCGGCAGGTCCACCTGGGTCACGTCGCCGGTGACCACCGCCGTCGAGCCGAAGCCGATCCGGGTCAGGAACATTTTCATCTGCTCCACGGTGGTGTTCTGGGCCTCGTCGAGGATGATGAAGGAATCGTTAAGCGAGCGACCGCGCATGAAAGCCAGCGGCGCGACTTCGATGATGTTGCGTTCGATTAATTTGGCGACCCGCTCGAAGCCGAGCATCTCGTACAGGGCATCGTAGAGCGGGCGAAGATAGGGATCGATCTTCTGGGCCATGTCGCCGGGCAGAAAGCCCAGGCGCTCGCCGGCTTCCACCGCCGGCCGCACCAGGATCAGCCGCCGCGCCGTGCTGGTCTCCAGCGCGTCCACCGCGCAGGCCACCGCGAGATAGGTTTTACCGGTGCCGGCGGGACCGACCCCGAAGTTGAGATCGTGATGCTGGATGTTCCACAGATAGCGCTGCTGGTTGGGCCCCCGGCCCCGGATCAGCCCGCGCCGGGTGCGGATGGTGACTTCATCAGTTTCTGGTTCGGGTTCGATCAGGGCATCGGCGCCGGCTTCCTGCAAGAACAGATGCACCCGCGCCGGGGTCAGGGCTTCCTCGCCCGTGCTCCGGTACAAGGCTTCCAGGACCGCGACCGCGATGACCACTGTCGCCGGTTCGCCGATCACCCGGAACTGATGGCCGCGATTGTTGATTTCCACGCCCAGGCGGCGCTCGATCTGCCGCAGGTGCTCGTCCAGTTGCCCGCATAGATTGCCCAGCCGTTCGTTGTCGGTGGGTTCCAGCAGCAGATCCTGAAAGGTGGGCGGGTGCGAGGTCGAGAGGGGAACGAGGGGTACGCTCATCAACCGGCGCGCTTCAGAGCCTGAAAAAAACCCCCTCTCCCTGTGGGAGAGGGGCGAGGGGTGAGGGCTTTAAAAAACTCCCCTCTCCCTGTGGGAGAGGGGTGGGGGGTGAGGGCTTTATTTTCAATGGGTTAGTCTATCAGAGGCCGTACAAAAACGCCTCTCGGGACAGCGGCGGGCGGTTCGGATTCGGCCAGCAGGCGCCCGCGCAGGGAGTTGGGCAGGGCTTCGGTGATGGCGACGTCGGCGAAATGACCGATCAGGTCGCGCGGGCCGTCGAAGTTGACCACCCGGTTGTTTTCGGTGCGGCCAGCCAGTTGTCGACCGTCCTTGCGCGCCGGCCGGTCCACCAGCACCCGCTGCGTCGTGCCGACCATCCGCCGGCTGATGGCGCGCGCCTGGTCGTCGATCCGCGCCTGCAAGCGGGCCAGCCGTTCCTTCTTGACCGCTGGTGGTGTGGAGTCGGGCAGGCTGGCGGCGGGCGTGCCGGGCCGGGGGCTGTAGAGGAAACTGAAGCTCTGGTCGAAGCCGAGGTCGTCGATCAGCGTCAGCGTGGCGGCGAAGTCCTGGTCGGTTTCGCCGGGGAAGCCGACGATGAAATCGGAAGACAGGCTGAGGTCGGGACGGACGGCGCGCAGCTTGCGAACCTTGGCCCGGTATTCCAGGGTGGTGTGGCCGCGCTTCATCAGGCTCAGGATGCGGTCGGAGCCGCTTTGCACCGGCAGGTGCAGGTGGCCGACCAATTGGGGCACGCGGCCGTAAACCTCGATCAGCCGGTCGGAGAATTCCACCGGGTGCGAGGTGGTGTAGCGGATGCGGTCGATGCCGGGAATCGCGGCGACATGTTCGATCAGCAGCGCCAGATCGGCGTCGTCGCCGTCGTCCAGCGGTCCGCGATAGGCGTTGACGTTCTGGCCGAGCAGGGTGACTTCGCGCACGCCCTGCGCCGCTAGCGCCGCGATCTCGGCCAGCACGGCGGCGAACGGCCGGCTGATTTCCTCGCCGCGGGTGTAGGGCACCACGCAGAAGGTGCAGTATTTGCTGCATCCTTCCATGATCGAGACGAAGGCGGTCGGGCCTGCGGCGCGTGGCTCTGGGAGCCGGTCGAACTTTTCGATCTCCGGAAAGGACACATCCACCACCGGCCGCCGGTCGGCCCACACGCGGGTCAGCATCTCCGGCAGGCGGTGCAGGGTCTGCGGGCCGAACACCAGATCCACCTGCGGCGCCCGCTCGCGCAGGGTCGCGCCTTCCTGGCTGGCCACGCAGCCGCCGACGCCGATCACCAGGCCGGGACGCTGGGTTTTCAGGGCCTTCCAGACGCCCAGTTGCGAGAAGACCTTGTCCTCGGCCTTTTCCCGGATCGAGCAGGTGTTGAGCAGCAGTACGTCGGCCTGAGCGGGATCGTCGGTGCGCTCCAGACCGTGGGCCGCGTGCAGGACCGCCGCCATCTTGGCGGAGTCGTAGTCGTTCATCTGGCAGCCGTGGGTCTTGATGTACAGCAGTTTGCGCGTCATGAAGGTGAATATTGAACGAGAATTGGGCAAAAACTATAGCATCGCCGGGCGGGGGGCGCTAGGCGATGATCCGCCGTCGTCGTCGGGCTTCACGGAATTTCCCAGTCCTCTATGGACAGGTTCGGTATGCGAGAGAACTCGGCGGTATTGTGAGTGATCAGGCTGTTCGTAGTCGCCTTGTGGCTCGCGAGTCAGCGGTTCGCCTTGCCAGGCACCCGCGGTGCGTTCGAACAATCCCGCCGGCCAGCCATCGTTGGTGGCGGCTTTTTGGTCGATGTCCGCTTCCTCCAGCGGCCAGATAATGACTTCAATCCTTTTATGACGCAGTTCCTGGGGTATGGTGATCGATTCGGGGCTGTCTTCAATGATTTGACGGATCGGGTTCATCTTGGGGATGTTTGACCGGCTTGAAAGGTGGATAACTTTGCGGAAAGTATAACGACTTTGACTCCATTCGTAATTTCTCAGTGAGTTACGGGCTATTTCTGGCCAAGGCCGCGACCCTGGTCGTGGCCGCGCTGGCGTTGCTGGGCGGCATCGTGGTGCTGGCGCGCCACGGCGAACGGCCGGAGAGTCGGGGGCGGTTGGAGGTTCGCCATCTGAATCACGACTACGAGAACATGGCCTTGACCCTCAAGGTCGCGACCTTGCCGAAGAAGGTCTTCAAGCAGGCCCGCAAGGAGCAAAAGGCCAAGGACAATCAGCGCAAAAAGACCCTGCATCGCTGGGTATTGCGCACGGTGGCGGTGTTCGGCGAGAACACCGAGTCAGCTTTTTTTACACTTCCGGAATCCGGTCAAAAAGGCGGTTGCGGTTCGGGAATTTTTGGCGAGTTTCTTTTTTATCCATTTGTTTTTGATATTTTTTTATCCGGATACTTTTCCTCTTGGCCATCGCCCGCTCGGTCTTCGGCCACTCTGGGGCGCCGGTTTCCGGCCGATGCGAGCCTCCGGATGCGGCGAAAGCGAGTCGGAAAATTTTACAGGAGTAAATTGGTCGGTTTTTTTGGAATTGAACAGTGTTTTTGTCTGTAATTGGCGATGGGTATCCTTTCGGAAAGACAAGTGGGAAGAAAAGGTTGGGTATTCTATCCTGAGTAAATAACTGGGGATATTGACAAGGACTCGTTATTTGTCTGTTGGGGGAAATTAGGGTCTCTATTTTGTGAAAAAAGCGCTTGTCGGAAAATTTTACACTTACTGGTCCTTATTTGATGTAGATTGTTGATTTATAATAAGTTTAAGATGATGGCTTGTTTTTTGCTTATAAAGTAATTATGGCAATTCCCAATGCGTAAGGAGGTTTTGATAATCATTTAACTGAGAGGCTGTATAAAAACTAACATGTTGAATTAAAAAATGAGTCCTCTGGGAGCATTTCGCTGCGAGCCTCGGCGGGATACTGTGGGAGCATCAGACGAGTGCAGTCGAATGTGGTTAACGTCAATGTGGTGGACTCGCTAGCGATCACTGTCAACACCGGTATCATCAACCTCCAGATGACCGAGGGCGATACGCGAAACCTGGCCTATTTCATCCAGGTCGTCAATGAGACTGGGGCAACCGTCCAGACGCAGGTGTTCGAGACGGTAACGCCCAGCACCGGGTTAAATGTAGTATCCGACAACCCTGGAGTCTTTAACGTACCCGCAACCGTCACGCGCAACATCAATCAAGTGTTGACCGCGACTACCGCGGGCGACTACCAGATTGAGGTCACCGGCACGATTCTCGGTGGCGGTCCCACTGACTCGGTGGTCGTGAATGTGTCCGTGCTGCCTCCGGGGCTTCAAGCAGAGTTGCTCCCGCTGGGGGCCTTTCCCTCCGGGATTAGTATCGGAACGCCCACCGAAGTTATCTTCACCGTTAGTCTGGTCGGATCCACGGGGGTAGTCGCCTCGAGCATGACGCTGGAGCGCCTCGATGCCACGGGAACCTCGGTGGTGGACGTTTTGGGCGCGTTGGTGGATGACGGGACCCAGGGTGACATCGCCGCGGGAGACTCAGTCTACAGCACCACAGTGCAATTGAACGAGAACAGCGCGGGCACACTGAAATTCCGCGCGACTGCGGACGTCCCTGGCGTTGGGACGGTGGTATCACCGATTTTCACGCTGGAGGTCACGCCATTCCCGGTCGGGATCGCGCCCTCTGAGGCTGGGCGCATCGCGATCAATCCGGAAACCGAAGAAGAGGTCGTCAGCAACGAGTTGTTGGTGACTTTCGTGGATGGGACCACCGCCGCGGAAATCCTCTCCATCGTCGGTACCATCAACGGCAGCATCGTTGGCACCATCCCCGGTGCTGGCCTGTTTCAGGTCCGCTTCCCGACCTCTGACACCTTTGACGAACTCGTCAGCGCCGGGTCGATACTAGTGTTTCACCCGTCCTGAATTGACGGGTAGAGGCGCTTGAGCTTGATGCGGGCGTCGGGGGTGGTGAAGCGCCAATTCACCGGCCGGGGATCGGCGTTACGGGCCTGTTCCCAGGCAGCGACCTCGTGGGTCAGGGTGTCGGCGTCGGGGAGGCGGCGATCCAGGCATTGCCGGCTCAGGACGCTCAATTCGATCTCGGCCATATTCAACCCACGGCCATGCTTGGGGGTGTGATGGATCTCCAGCCGTTCGACCAGGGACCGGGCCAGGGTCGGCTCGAAAGCCTCGTACAGGGCGGCCGGTTTGTGGGTGTTCAGATTGTCCAGCACCAGGATCACTTTCTCGGCGTGGGGATAGCGGACCTCCAGCAGGTCGCGCACCTCGTGGGCGAAGTCCACGGCGGTGCGCTGCTCGGTCACGGTCACGTGGCGCTGCCCGACCAGTGGCTCGCCGGTCAGGAACAGGTTCGCGGTCCCCTGACGTTCGTATTCGTAATCCACCCGTTCCGGCTGACCCGGTTGGGCCGGGATCGGGACGCGGGTCTCGGCCACCCACTGCTTGCTGAGTTCGT
>JAWOHQ010000106.1:0-4241 GCA_046485105.1 Candidatus Competibacteraceae bacterium
ATCGGCGTAGCGGAACGGACCGCCGAGGAACGGTGGGAAGCCGATGCCGTATACCGCGCCGACGTCGCCGTCGCGCGGCCCGCGAATCACGCCCTCATCCCAGCAGCGCGCCGCCTCGTTGAGCATCATCAGTACGCAACGCTCGACGATCTCCTGGTTGTCCATGGCTTGGTCGCCACTCACGCCCAACACCCGATAGACGCCCTTGTCCACCGGCTTTTCCGCTTTCTTAATCGCCTTATAACGGTAGAAGCCCTTCTTGCTCTTGCGTCCGCAACGGCCGTCGGCCAGCATCAGATCGCTGATGCCGGCGGGTTTCATCCGCGTGCCGAAGGCTTCGTGCAGCAGCGATCCGACTCTGGAGCCGATGTCGATGCCGATTTCGTCCAGCAGGGCGAACGGTCCGATTGGGAAACCAAACTGCACCAGCGCCCGATCGATGGCGTCGATGGCGACTCCTTCGCCGAGCAGATAACCCGCCTCGTTCAGATATGGCGCGAGGATGCGGTTGACGTAGAATCCCGGGCCATCCTGGACCACGATCACGGTTTTGCCCTGTTGGCGGCCGAAGGCCACGGCGGTCGCCAGCGTTGCCGGGGCGGTGTGCGGGGTGGTGATGATCTCCAGGAGCGGCATTCTCTCGGCCGGCGAAAAGTAGTGCATGCCGATGATCTGCTCCGGCCGCTGGGCAGTCGCGGCGATTTGGGTAATAGGAATCGACGCGGTATTGGTGGCGAAGATGACGGACGGCGCACAGTGCGCTTCGATCTCCGCGACCATCCGCTGCTTGAGTTCGAGATCCTCGAACACCGCCTCGATCACCAGATCCACATTTTGAAAGCCGGAATAATCCAGGGTCGGCGTGACCCGCCGCCGTTCCTGACCCGCCTCGAACGGCGTAATCGAGCGCCGTTGCAGGCGTTGCTGGATCAGGCGGTCGATATAAGCCAGGCCGCGATTCAGGCTGGCGGTATCCTGATCCTTAAGCCGCACCGGCGCGCGCGCCCGGTCGGTGGTGACGTAGGCGATGCCGGCGCCCATCAACCCGGCGCCGAGAATGCCGACCTTGTGAATCGGACGCGGCTGGATGCTGGAACCGGCGATGATCGGGTCTTTTTTCAGCGCCGTGGTGGTGAAATGCAGGTTCATCAATTGTCGCGCCTGCAAGGTCATCGCCAGTTCGCCGAACGCCGTGGCTTCCGCCTCCAGTCCTTTCGCGAAGCCATGTCCGGCACCCATTTCGACGCAATCGATGATCCGCGCCGGCGCCGGATAATGCTCCCCGGCCTTGGCCAACGCCTGCTGGCGGGCTTTCTGGAACAGCATCCGCCGGCTTAGCAAATTATTCTCCAGCGCCAGCTTGGTCAGATTCTTGACCGAGAAGAGTGAACTCTTGCGGTGGGCGGTCGCATGGTCGCTTTGGAGTTGGTGCGCCAGGTCGACGGCGGCGGACAACAGCAGCGTCGCCGGGACCACTTCGTCCAGCAGGCCCATCCGCAGCGCCTTGGCTGCGGTGAGGCGCTTGCCGGTCAGCAGCAGCCCGAGCGCGGCTGGGACGCCGATCAGATTAGGCAGGCGCTGGGTGCCGCCGCTGCCGGGCAGCACGCCCAGCAGCACTTCCGGCAGGCCGAGCAGGGTCTTGGGCTGGTCGGACCCGATGCGCCCGTGGCAGGCCAGCGCCAGTTCCAGCCCTTCGCCCAAACAGGGGCCGTCGATGGCCGCCACCACCGGGACCTTGAAATGCTCCAGGCGGTCGCAAAAGCGCTGGCCGGCGCGGGACAATTCCGTGGCCTCGGCGATGGTTTGACAGGCTTGCAGCCGATGAATGTCCACGCCGGCGATGAACGAGCCGGGCTTGCCGCTGATGAGCACCACCCCGCGCAAGTCGGCTTCCCGTTCCAGCCGGTCCAGCAAAGCTTCCGCTTCGTCAGCAAATTCGGTCTTCAGGATATTTTGTGTCTCACCGGGTACGTCGAGGGTGACCACGGCGATGCCGTCTTCGCGCAATGTCACTTGAAAGACGGTCAGGTTGAGTTCATCGGTCATCAGAGTTATTCCTTGGGCTATTGGCACGGCGATTCACGCGACTTCCAACACCAGCGCCGCGCCCAGTCCGCCGGCGGCGCCGGCGGTCGCCAGGCCTAGCCCGCCGCCGCGCCGACGTAGTTCATTGAGTACCTGCACGATCATCCTTCCGCCGGTGGCGGCGAAAGGGTGACCGTAGGCCAGCGAGCCACCGAGCACGTTGAGTCGGTCCATGTCCACTTCGCCGATGGGTTCGTCCCGGCCCAGTTGTTCCCGAGCAAACTCTCGGGACGGCCAGTGCTGGAGCGTGGTCAGGACCTGCGCGGCGAAGGCTTCATGCATGTCGATCAGCGTTAAGTCGCTGAGCCGGATGCCCGCTCGCTCGAGGGCGAGGGGCGTGGCGTGAGAGGAACCCAGCAGTCCAGCGGTGAACGGGTCGACCGCGGCGAAGGCGTAGGAACGCAAGATGCCCAGCGGTTCGAGGCCCAGCTGCCGGGCGCGCCGTTCCTTCATCAGCAGCAGCGTCGTGGCGCCGTCGGTCAGCGGGGTGGAACTGGCGGCGGTCACCGTGCCGTGCTTGCGGTCGAACGCCGGCTTTAACTCGGTCAATTGTTCGAGGGTGTAGTCGCCGCAGATATTGTTGTCGCGTTCGAAACACTCTTGAAAGGGTGGCGCGAAGACCGGCATCACCTCACGGTCCAATTTACCGTCGTCCCAGGCCTGTTGGGCCAGTTGGTGCGAGCGCAGGGTGAAACGATCCTGAGCCTCGCGGTCGATGCCGTACACTTTGGCCATCTGTTCGGCGATCTCGCCCATGCTCAGATGCGTGGAATAATCCTTGAGCACCGGCGAAACCGGCGCCAGATCAGCCGGACGGATGCTCTTGAACAACCCCAGCCGTTCGCTCAAAGACTTGGCCCGGGTGGTATGGATCAGCGTCCGCGCCAGCTTTTTCGAGGTTTGGATCGGCAACACCGAGGTGGAGTCCGCGCCCCCGGCCAGACCGATTTCGATGTCCCCCAGCAGGATGGCCTGCGCGATGTCCACGACCGACTGGAAGCTGGTGGCGCAGGCGCGGGTCACCGTGTAGGCGTCGGTGCGGGGGTTGAGACCGGCGCCGAGCGTGACCTCGCGGGCGATGTTGGGCGCTTCGGGGATCAGGCCGACGCAGCCGTAGACTACGCGCTCGATGAGCGCCGGGTCGAGATCGGTCCGGGCGAGCAGTTCGTTGGTGACCAGGATGCCGAGATCGACGGCGTTCAGATCCTGGTAGGCGGTCAGTTGCCGGGCGAACGGCGTGCGGAGCCCGGCGACGATGGCGACGCGCTCGCCGGGGTTGTTCATGGGGTTATCGGGGGTCACGGGGTTCTCCTCGGAATCCAGCATCCGGCGCGAGGGCCGGAACGACCGCGCGTTCGATACGATCGTTCGACGGAGCAACGCGATATGGGTTGGTACGATATCGCCTTGGCGCTCAGGAATAAAGGTTCTAAAAAATTTTGCATGATTTTAAATGAACACTGTTCACAATAAATTCTCCTGACTATACTCAAGCCATTCTTTCCCTGGTTCCACATGATGGAGGAGGTGTCTTATGGCCAGTCTGTTCAAACGCATCAGCGACGTGCTCGCCGCCAACCTCAACGACTTGGTGGATCGCGTCGAAGACCCGGAGCGGATGATCAAGCAACTCATTCGTGAAATGGAGGAGAACATTAACAGCGCCCGCGACGGGGTGGTCGACGCCCTAGCCAGCGAGAAGCAACTGGCCAGGGAACTGGAGCATCAGCGCCGACAGGCCGAGGAATGGCGCGGCCGCGCCCGGCTGGCTCTGGAAAGCGGCAACGAAGCGCTGGCGCGGGAAGCGTTGCTCCGCAAGAAGGAGCATGACGGCATCGTCTCCAACCTGCAAGTATCTTGGGAGTCAGCCCGGCGCACTGGCGAGCGGTTGAAAACCCAGCTGCGGGCGTTGGAGCTGAAGTTGGAGGAAGCACGGCTGAAGAAAGGCAGCCTAGTGGCGCGACAACGGGCCGCTCAGGCGCGCGAACAGATGGATCGGGTCACCGACCATTTTCAGGCCGGGCTCGATCTCAACCACTCTTTCGGCCGCATGGCGGACAAGGTGGGGGACATGGAAGCCCGGATGGAGGCGCGCGCCGAGTTGTACGACGACTTCAGTCAAGTCGAACGGGAGTTTTTGCGGATGGAGGTGGACA
>JAWOHQ010000113.1:0-5656 GCA_046485105.1 Candidatus Competibacteraceae bacterium
CGTCCCCCAGCCGGCGGAGCCCAAGGGCCCGGACAGTATCCTTGTGCCGGCGGGAATAGCCGATGCTGCTTTTTGTCCACTTGATACGCAGCTTTTTCTCACTACTCATGAGTCTCTCCCCTCATCCAGAAAGGCGAGACCTTGCTCAACGGAACCCCGCGGCGCTCGGCGACAGTGACCGGATCCTTCAAGGAGTCCAGCGCGTGCATGGTGGCCTTGACGACATTCAAGATGTTGGCACTACCCATGGACTTGGTCAGGATGTCCTTGATGCCCGCTGCTTCCACCACGGCCCGCACTCCACCACCGGCAATGACGCCTGTTCCCGGCGAGGCTGGCCGCAACATCACCCTAGCAGCGCTATAGCGCACCGTTGTTTCGTGAGGGATCGTCGTCCCAGCCAGCGGGATCTGCTTCATATTCTTTCGAGCCCGCTCGGCGCCCTTGCGGATCGCGTCGGGTACCTGTCGCGCTTTGCCGACGCCAACGCCGACACTTCCATTGTTGTCCCCGACGACCACCAACGCCCGGAAGTTAAAGCGCCGGCCACCCTTCACAACCTTGGCCGTGCGAGCAATGTGCACCACGCGCTCATCCAGGCCGTCGCCCTCTTCTTCACGTCCTTTTCGCCTTCGACCCTCGTCCTGCTGTCTACGGCCCATCGTTCCTCCCTGTCGTCCAGATCACAATCTAGCAAGCCCTGCTCGAGGACCTAGAACTCTAAACCTGCTTTGCGCGCAGCATCGGCCAGGCTCTTGACCCGACCATGATACTTGTACCCACCTCGGTCAAAGACGATCTGCGTGATCCCCGCTTCCAGGGCTCGTTTGGCAATCATCTCACCCACGATGGCGGCCTGAGCGGACTTGTCCTTGCCCTCGAGCTGGCCACGGGCTCCACTGTCGAGGGTGGACGCCGCCACCAGCGTGTGACCGTGCGTATCGTCAATTACCTGAGCCTCGATATGCCTCAGGCTGCGAAACACGCATAAACGCGGGCGATCCGGGGTGCCGCTCACGCGCCTGCGCACTCGCTCGTGCCGCCTCTGGCGCGCCAGACGCCTTTCTTTCGCCTTATCCATCAGTCCTCCTACCTCTATTTCTTGCCGCCAACCCGGCCCGCCTTGCCAGCTTTACGCCGCACGCGCTCGCCTTCATAGCGGACACCTTTGCCCTTGTAGGGCTCCGGAGGACGCTGCCGCCGGATCCGGGCCGCGATCTCGCCGACCAGTTCCTTATCAATGCCCTGCACGGTCACCATGCGGCCGCCCTTCGGCACCTCGAAGCTGATGCCTTCCGGAGGCGGGAACAGGATCGGGTGCGAATACCCGAGATGGAGCTCCAAGCTCTCTCCCTGCATCTCAGCCCGGTATCCCGTGCCCACGATCTCCAGGACCTTGGAATAGCCCTCCGATACACCCTGGACCATGTTGGCCAGCAAGGCTCGGGTCAGGCCGTGCAGCGCTCTGTGACCTTGCTGATCCGTCGGGCGCTCCACAGAGAGGATCCCCTCTTGCAGCCTGATCTCCATGTCAGGATGGAGGGACCGATGAAGGGTGCCCTTGGGTCCCTTGACCGTTACTTCGCTGCCCCGGATATCGACCTCAACCTTCTTCGGCAGCTCAATTGGTTTCTTACCAACGCGAGACATTGCTCCTCCCTCGTCAGGCTACGGACGAGTCGATGCACCAAGTTCAGCGCACGCTTTTACCACACGTAGCACAGAATCTCGCCACCCACACCTGTGCGGCGAGCTTCCCTGTCTGTCATCAACCCCTTGGGGGTACTCACAATGGCGATTCCAAGACCACTCAACACCCATGGCAGCTCGCTCTTGCCGCTGTACACCCGCCGGCCTGGCCTGCTAACTCGTTGCAGACCGGTCACAATCGGCCGTCGTTTGTCGTCATACTTGAGCCACAAGCGGATATTCGGCTGGGGACGATCGTTTGTCACTTCGTACCCCTGGATGAATCCCTCTTCCAGCAGAATCTGTGCAATCGCCACCTTAGTCTTGGAACTTGGCACCAAGACATGCGACTTGCGCACCGTCAACCCGTTGCGAATTCGGGTCAGCATATCAGCAATCGGATCCGTCGTAGGCATACGCCACCCCACTCTCTGATCTACAATCCGCCCGCCCTACACAGCCGGCGAAAACTACCAACTCGACTTGCTCACGCCGGGGATTGTCCCCTGGCTGGCAAGCTCAGGAAAACAGATACGGCACAACTTGAAACGCCGCATATAGCCCCTTGGACGCCCGCACCGCGTGCACCGGTTCCGCACGCGAGTCGGATATTTCCGTCTGGTTTCCCGGACGATCATGCTCTTCTTGGCCACATTCCCTGGCGTTCGCCTGGCGGGCGAAGCCCTACGAGTTCGTGGCCGACATTCCGGCCATTGACTTGTTGGCGGGGGATGACCGGCTGCGCCTGGCATTGGAGTCGGGCGCCGATCTGGCCGCGCTGGCCGCCGAATGGACGCAAGAGCGAGCGGCGTTCGAGGAAGTCCGCCGGGAGGCGTTTCTCTATTGATCGGTATCCGCCAACGCCGGCTTGGTGTGATAGCCGCGTGGGGTGTAGACCCACTTTCCCACTCGCCGGGTTTCGCTGTTGCCGACCAGGACCAGCGACAGCATGTTCAGCGGTTCCGGATCGAGTTCGCCCAGAGTAGTGACGCTGAGTTGTTCGCCCTTGCGGGTGACGTTGAAGGCGACGACGACCGGCGTTTCCGGCTGGCGGTAGCGCAGGAGGATGTGCCGGGCTTCCAGCAGTTGCCAGGAGCGTTTATTCGACACCGCGTTGTAGAACGCCACCGCGAAATCGCCCTGACCGGCCAGGTCGATGCGTCTGGCGATCAAATCCCAGGGCGTCAGCAGGTCGGAGAGGGAGATCACGCAGAAGTCGTGGGCCAGCGGCGCGCCGACCCGGGCCGCCGCCGCTTGCATCGCGGAAATGCCGGGGATGACTTCGATGTCGACCATCGCCCATTCCGGTTTCGGCTTGCGCGCCAGCAATTCGAACACCAGCGTCGCCATGCCGTAGATGCCGGCATCGCCGCTGGAGACCAGGGCGGTGGTCCGGCCGCTGGCGGCGAGGTCCAAGGCCAGCGTGGCGCGGGCGATTTCCTCGCCCATCGGGGTTTTGTGGCGGGTCTTGCCGTCGGTTAGAGGGCCGAGCAGGTTCAGGTACAGACCGTGGCCGGCCAGGTCGGTGCAGGATTCGAGCGCCGCGCGCGCGGCGGGGCTGAGATGCTCCAGCCCGCCGGGACCGGCGCCGATGAGATAGAGGTGGTTCATGAGGTCTCTAAAGTCGCGTTAAGCTTCTTTCCCTGGAGAGGTGGCCGCTTTCCGGGTCCGGTCCCTGGTCAGCCACTCCCAAACCCAGCCGCCGGGAATCTCTCGCCCCGAGAGCACGTAGTCAAGGGTGTTCTCGTTGTTCAACATCAGTTCGAGGTCCTGGCGCGCGTGATCCCGGCCGACCAGCAGCAGAGAGTCGCCGGCCTGAATCGCGGTATGCGCGTGGGGCAGCAGCACGGTCGACTCATCCACTCGGGTCAGGTACAGCGCCCGGCAGTCCAGGGACTGATCGCGGTCGTGCGGGTCGCGCAATAAATCGCCCAGAGCGATTGCGGGCTCGGTCGCTTGCAGTCGGTTCAGCAACGCCGGACCCTCGGCGGCGGTGACGCGCACGCTCCAGACGGTCGGCGTTTCCCAGCCGAAGCGCTCGGTGAGTTGTTCCAGCAGGGTATAGGACCAGGATTCACCCCGTTCCTTGATCTGGGTCAGGAAGGGAACCAACAGGGGCGTGGTCAGGACCGCCAGACACTCCCGGCCGATGATCTGGCTCGGCACCACCGTCACGTCCGACTCGAAAGCCGCGAACAGCGCCTGATTGGCTTGCAGGTTTTGCCGCAGAACCACGAACAGTTGCGGATTCAGCTCCCGCGCCGTAACCACGACGGACAGATTGTTGACGTCGCTGTTGGTGCAGGAGATGATTCCGACCGCTTGCTGGACGCCCGCTTCCAACAGGGCCGGGATACCGGTTCCATCGCCGCGCACCCAGCGCCGGCTGCCGTCGCTGGGTGGGGAATAGTCGATGACCGTCACGGGAATATCCTCCCGTTCCAGCGCCGAAACCAGCACTTTGCCAAACCGCCCGTAGCCGCACAGCAGCCAGTGGCCGCGCGGCGGGTCGCGGTGGCGCTTGATCACGGTCCCCGGCAGGCCGGTCAGCCACTCCAACAGGTGATAGGCCGCGGGAGCGTGCAGGGCCAGGGCCAGGTATCGGCCAAATTTGTCGAAGGGGTTGATAATATGTCGGGTGCCGAAAGACGCCATGTTGGTGGCGGTTTCGGCGGTCTCGGCGCGGCACAGGGCGGGCAGGCCGGGGGCCAGCAGGCGGGCGGCGATGGCGATGGCCAGATTGGCGCTGTCGTCGTTGGTCAGGGCCAGGACTCCCTGACAGCGGGGATGGGTGAGTCCGGCCAGTTTCAGGATCTCCGGCTGTCTGGCGTCGGCCGCCAGGGCCGGAATGTCGATCTGATAACCATCGAGTTCCAACTGGCCGACCTTGACGTCGCTCAACTCGATCACCACCGCGCGCAGGCCGGTTTGATCGAGCGCCCCGCAAATCAGCCGGCCGGTTTCGCCGTAGCCGCAGACCAGGTAAAACGGTTCCCGCAGGCGTTGGATGGCCCGCGCGAAGCGTTGCAGGCGCACCGCGTTGCGGAAATTCTGGTCTTGCAGTAGAGCGAGCAGGGTGCCGATCGAGTAGGCCCAGCCGATGACCGACAGATAAATACAGATAGTGACCCACAACCGCTGTGGATCGGAAAATGCGTAGGGAATTTCCCCAAAGCCGATGGTGGTCGCGGTGTAGCTCATGAAATAGAAGGCGTGGAAGAAGCTCAGCCGGACCGGCTGGCCCTGGTCATCCACGCCGGGAATCAGAGTCAGGCCCAGCACCGAGATCGCGTAAACCAGGATCAGGGTGATCAGCGGCGCGCGCATGCGCCGCAGGATCAGGAAGAAGGTGCTGTCGAAGGTGTCCGGGTTCATCGCTTTTGCATGATGGTTTCAGCGATCAGGATGACGATCGACACCACGTTGGCGAACAATGCGCCGCCGGAGAGCGAGACCATGCTGGCGGTGATTTCGGGGGACATGCCCTGGCCGGTCAGGTGGACGCCGTAGCTCCACACCAGCGCCGCCGCGATCAGTTGCAGGTCGGCCACCAGGCTGGTGGACAGATGAATCGCGCCGATGTGGGTGCGGTCGCCGAACTTGAGGACCGTCGCGATCAGGTTCACCACGATGGCGGCGAACAGTTCGTACACATCGTGATGGGCCGGGTTGTCGATGTCGCCGACGAAGAAACCGAAGTTGAGCGTGGCGGCCAGGACGATGAAGAAGCCGAAAATGACTTTTTCGAGGTTCATGGGTGGCTGATGACGCTGGGAAATAGAATCGTGATTATAGAGGAACCGGAATGAAACTACTGGCTTTGGAAACCGCGACCGATGCCTGTTCCGCCGCCGTTTGGGTGGATGGGGCGGTGCTGGAGCGCTACGAACTGGCGCCGCGCCGCCATGCCGCCCTGATTCTGCCGATGAGCGAGGCGGTGTTGGCCGAGGCGGGTCTGACCGTGTGC
>JAWOHQ010000169.1:0-3344 GCA_046485105.1 Candidatus Competibacteraceae bacterium
TGCCGGTGGCCGACGTCCCCGCAGGCGCGGAGTTCAAGGGCTATCGGCGGTTTGTGGTGCAGGATCTGGAGATCCGGACCCATAATACGGTCTACCTGCTGGAGCAGTGGTGGTTTCCCACCGGGGAATACGTGACCGCGCCGGTCCCGGCGGCGGTCCGGGGCGGCCACTACGGCCCCCAATTGGCGAGCGACGTCCTGCACCAGTACTACCATGCCCATGTGACCCAACCGCTGTTGCTGGCCCAGCTCCACGACTGGGGGATCGAGATTTCAGCCGGGCAACTCAACCACCTGCTGACCGAAGGACACGACGCCTTCCATCAGGAAAAGGCCGAACTCAAGGCGGCGGGCTTGGCCGCGTCGACTTATATTCAGGCCGACGACACCGGCGCCCGCCATCGGGGCCGCAACGGGTACTGCACGTATCTCGGCAACGAGCGGTTCGCCTGGTTCGCCAGCACCGACGCCAAGAGCCGGGTCAATTTCCTGGAACTGCTGCAAGCCGAACGCCGCTACGCGGTCAACGCCGAGGCCTTGGCCTACATGGCCCAGCGGGGCCTGGCCGCCGATCACCGCGACCTGCTGGCGGCGCGCCCGGTGGATCTGGGCGCCCCGCCAGACTGGGCGGCGCACCTGCGCCGGCTCGGGGTCGAGAGTCCGCGGGCGGTGACCCTGGCCACCGAGGGTGCCCTGATCGGCGGGCTGGCGGCGCAAGGGTTTAACCTGGATATTGGCCTGGTCAGTGACGACGCCGGT
The DNA here is from genome assembly GCA_046485105.1 of Candidatus Competibacteraceae bacterium. Lineage (GTDB taxonomy): Bacteria > Pseudomonadota > Gammaproteobacteria > Competibacterales > Competibacteraceae > REEE01. Next base: position 759 of record JAWOHQ010000169.1, read on the forward strand.
CAGTTCGACCTCTTCGTCCACGGCCTGTGCTGGGTCCACGCCGAGCGACCCCTATCGCACCTGGTGCCCTTGAACGAGTCGGATCGGCGGGCCATCGCCTGGGTGCGTCGACAAGTCTGGTTCATCTACCAAGACCTCAAGGCCTACCGCCGGCATCCCGACCCGGCGGCCCAAGAGCGGATTACCGCCGGCTTCGAGGCGCTGTGCGCCACCGAGACCCTCTGTAAACCGCTGAATCAGGTGCTCCAAGGGTTCCAGCGCAACCAGGCCGAACTGTTGCGGGTGCTGGAGCGCCCCGACTTGCCGATCCACAACAACCGCAGCGAGACCGACCTGCGGGACATGGTCAAAAAACGCAAAATCAGTGCCGGCACCCGCAGCGAGGACGGGCGACGATGCCGCGACACCTTCGCCAGCCTCAAGAAGACCTGCCGCAAACAGGGCGTCTCCTTCTGGGCGTACCTCCAAGATCGCGTGGCCGGCCTAAACGGGATCCCGTCCCTCGCGGACTTGATTCGCCGACCCGCTACGACTTGAATCAGCCTCCCCCTGCAGTTAATGAGCATTTAGGTTGAAAGCAACGCTCAAGGACCTTTTTATCTCCAAACCGAAGGCGTTCTTTGCTTCCTTGACTCATCGGGATTTTATCACCAACGTTCTCCAAAAAATCGGGATGGTACCTGACTAATTATAAAGTAAATTTTTAGTAGCAGCGCTTCGATGCGCTCTTTGATGGCCGGAGTGTTGTCCTTGATGGTGAACGAATAGTCGGCTCCGGCTTCCAGCACGATCTGGCGCGCGGTCTGTTGGCAGGAGTGCAGGGCGTCGAGCGAGACGAGTTTGCCGTCCAAATCCAGCCGGCCGATGAGCGCGCGCGCGGCGGGGATTTCGTTGCTTTTGTCCTCCACGAGTTCGCAGCCCAGGAAGTGCTGGGAGGGCGTGGTGATGGCCGTGACGACATTGTGGCCGCCGGCGTGTTTGGGTTGTTTGCCGTCGATGGCCACGGTTTCCTGGTCGGGGACGGGGCCGCGGACGCGCTGCTGCCATTCGATGAGAACCTGCTCGACGACATCGGCGTCCACTTGGGACATGAGCCGGCTGAAAGTGGTTTGGTCGGGCGAGGGATAGCGGCGGGCCTTGCCGTCGCGGCGCACGCCGAGCGCCTTGAGTTGGCGTTGCGAGAGGCGTTTGGCGAACACCTCCAGGTCCTTTTGTCCGCGTGGCGCGTCGGCCAGATGGGCGGCGGCCATGATGCCCAGCAGCGTGTGGACCGGATAGGTGCAACGCTTGCGCTGGCGATACTCCGGCACGCGCTCCCGGAACATCGCGACGAGGGATTTGAGTTCCCCGCCCTGTTGCGTGCAGCGCGGCGGGGAGGCGGCTTCCACGGCGGCGAGAGCGGGTTTGAGGTGCTCGGCCCGCAGGCTGCGGCGGGCGTTGGGGGCCAGTTCGCGCGCGAAGAGCAGTTTCGGCCGGTCGTGGGCTTCGTAGTAATCGCGTGAGACGCGCTGGTGGCCTTGGGTGAGTCCCAACGGCGTCCAGTTGGCGGCTTTGTAAACCGTGCCGCGGAACAACTGCGGATCGACGAAGCTTTCCACGATCAGAACCGGATGGCCGTAGCGTTCCATCCAGTCGTCGCTCAAGCGCGCCGCGACGCGCGAGAGCACGGCGGTTGCCAGATTGGGGGTGTTGGTTTCCGGCAGGATGAGGAAGCGGGCGTTGTTGGCCACCAGCGGCAGGCGCCGCCGCCGCTGCTCGTCGCTCCAGCCGATCCATTCGTCGCGGTGGCGCAGCCGGCGGGATGCCGCCGTGAAGAGCAGCACGGCCAGCCACCGGCCGGCAGGGCCGAGGGCCGCATACCACAGCCGCTCGCCCACGGGATTCGGGGCGCCGAGGTAATGGTGCTCGTCGAGCAATTCCGCGGCGCGGGCGATCTGCGGGTCGCTCACGAGAGGCTCGATGGAAAGATCATGCAGCAGACTTTGCAGGGTCGGCCACTCCGATGGTGCGTCTTGGGTGGAATGAGTCACGCGCGAAGCGGAAAAAATTTTCCGGCAAATGTCCAGAATAATTATTCAATGAACTCACTTTGAACGCTTTGAGGCACTCAGGGCATAGGCAATGGGCATTTGCTCACGGCGTGAGCTTTTCGTCCCGGGTCTCAGGCGAAGCCTCGTTAGCCATCCCTGTAGCGCACGCGCAAGCGAATGAAGCGTCGCTCGGTGCCGGCATCATCGGCGGAAACCGGATCACGGGCCACGACCCGCTCGGTGTCGGTGCCCTCGATCGGCGTGATTTCCAGTTCTTCAAGCACCGTCCATTCCACGGCATCCAACTGGCCGCTCACCTCGACGAGATACTCGATATCCGGCAGCCCAACCGGACGCACGAACATGAGGGTGAGCCGCTCCACGCCCCCCTGGTCCTCGGCCACTGCCGCCGTCGGGCCCGAAGTTTCAGCCGTGGGACTGGTGCCAAGAGCATACTCCATCAGGTTGGCGACCCCGTCACCATCCGGATCGGCATCCCAACTCGCGCTGCCATCGGCGATTTGCGCGGCATCAAATTCCTCCTCTTGCCAATTGG
>JAWOHQ010000195.1:0-3576 GCA_046485105.1 Candidatus Competibacteraceae bacterium
ATCGAAACCCATCCCGGCCTGGCCCCCGGCCATCCGCCCATCACCCAGGACCACCCGTTGTGGGCGCTATTCATGGGTTTCGAGCACGAGCGCATTCATCTGGAAACCTCTTCGGTGCTGATCCACGAGCTGCCGCTGGAACTGGTGCAACGCCCGGCGGAATGGCCGAAGCTGCATCCCTCGGCCGGTCGGTCGGTCGCGAGGTTTCCGCCCCGGATCGGTCGCGAGTTTCCGGCTAGTGCGCTGATCAGCGTCCCAGGCCAGCCAGTGGCGTTGGGTAAGCCCAGCGACTGGCCGTCTTTTGGCTGGGATAATGAATACGGCCGCCGCGAGACCACCGTGCAGCCGTTCCAGGCCAGCCGCCATCTGGTCAGCAACGGCGAGTTCCATGCCTTTGTGGTGGACGGCGGCTACCGCGAGCGGCGGTACTGGTCGGACACCGGCTGGGAATGGCGCATGTTCCGCAACCTCAAGCAGCCGACCTTCTGGGTCCCGGATGGTCCCGCCGGCCTGAACCGCTTCAGGCTGCGCACCCTGTTCGAGGTGATCGACATGCCCTGGGACTGGCCGGTGGAGGTGAACTATCACGAGGCCAAGGCCTACTGCGCCTGGTGCGCCGAACAGGCGGGCGCGCCGTATCGCCTGCCCAGCGAGGCCGAGCATCAGGCGTTGCGCGCCGCGGCGCAGCGGCAGGCGCCGACCCTCGGGGTCGCGAGCGATCCGGTGATGAATTTCGCTGGCGCGACCCTGATTCGGGAGCAGGGCTGGAATCTGAATCTCGCCTGCGGCTCCTCCTGCCCGGTCGACGCCAGCCGCCCGACCGAGGCCGGCTTTCACGACGTGTTCGGCAATATCTGGCAGTGGCTGGAGGATCATTTCAACCCGCTGCCCGGCGCCCGGATTCATCCCTATTACGATGATTTCAGCACCCCCTGCTACGACGGCCAGCACCAGATGATCCTCGGCGGGTCCTGGGTGTCCACCGGCGACGAAGCCAGCCTCTGGGCGCGGTTCCACTTTCGCCCGCATTTCTTCCAGCACGCCGGCTTCCGGCTGGTGCGGAGCGCCGGCGACGGCGGCGCGGTGCGTTTGGACCGGGCCGGAACCTCCGGCCTGGTTTACGAAGATCCGCAGGTTCTGAACGAATACCTGTTGCTCCACTACGGCGCGGCCGAGGAACAGATGCCCCACGCCTTCGGGCCGCGGGACGCGGCGGACTTCCCGGCGCGGTGCGCCCGCTGGTTGCTCGACGCGGCCCGTGAGTGCGGCGCGCCCATGGAGCAGGCGCTGGACGTGGGGTGCGCGGTGGGCCGGTCCAGCTTCGAACTGGCGCGCGGTTACAAGAACGTGCTGGGCGTGGATCTGAGCCGGGCGTTCATCGACGCCGCCGACACCCTGCGGCGCGACGGCGAGCTGCGCTATTTCCGCAAGGATGAGGGACGGTTGGGCGTCACGCTGAACGCGATGGTCGACCCGGCCATCGACCGGAGCCGGGTCAGCTTCCGCCAGGCCGACGCCGGCGGGTTGCCCGCCGAACTGGTGGACCTCGACGCCGTGCTGCTCGCCAATCTGCTCTGTCGGCTGCCCAGTCCCAAGGCGCTGTTGGGGCGTCTGGGCGGTCCGCGCGGCTTGGTCAAGCTCGGTGGCCTGCTGGCGATCTTCTCGCCGTACAGTTGGCTGGAGTCGTTCACCCCGCCGGAAGCTTGGCTGGGCGGTTACGAGAAGGACGGCCAGCCGGTCGGGAGCGCGGCGGCGCTGGGCGAGTTCCTGCGGGCCGAGGGCTTCGAGTTGCTGCGCGAGGCCGACGAACCGCTGGTCATCCGCGAACATGCCCGCAAGTACCAGTACATCGTGGCGCATGCCACGTTGTGGCGGCGGGTGGAATGAGGTCCTTCAAGTCCAGATTCGGTTGGTTGATCGCTGGCCTGCTGCTGGCGGGGACGGCGGTCGCCGCCGAATTGCCGGTCTGCGTGACCCGCGCGGCGGACGAAACGCCGCGTGCCGCCGTCATGAAGGTTCAGCCCACCGATGAGGAACTACTGGCCCGACTGGCTTACGCCGAGGGCCGCTCCACGGGCTTCGCCGACGATCTCCGGGTGTATCAGGGTATCGCCTGGGGGGTCATGAACCGGGTGCGTCTGAGCGCGGTTTCGGCCCATTCCCGGCGGCAGTACGGCAGCGGAGTCGCCGGGGTGACTTTCCAGCCCAAACAGTTCAATCCCGCCGTTTCGCCGCGCTCGGCGTTCTCGAAGGATTTTCTCTGTCCGCGAGACGCCGGGCGCTGGCGGCTGGCGCTGGCGGCGGCCCGCACGGCCCTTGGCGGCCGGGACAATCCCTTCATCCAAACCCCCTGGGAGCAATGGCGCGGCCTGTCGCTCGTCGTCAATTTCTACTATCCCCAGTCCCCCCAGGCGCGCGGTCCATTGGCGCCCTGGGAGGGCAGCCGCGCCCTGCGCTTCATCGGCGACGTATCCATCGACGGCGGCATTCTGTCCGCCGAACGGATCCGCTTCTACCGGCTCGCCCAGCCGCCGGGCGATCCGCGCGAGCCGGTCCGCTAGTGTCACCGAGATTTGAACCCACCAAGACGGCGATTTCCACCCGATTCCGTCCCTTGCGCTTGGCTTCGTAGAGAGCTTCATCCGCCGCGCGAATGTGAGGAAATCCACGGTATCGCCGTGTTCCGGATAGCCAGCCAAGCCGACCGACAGGGTATCTAGCTGATCCGTGTCGATGGCGATCTCGCGAGTGAATTGACGCCAGGATGGACTGGCCAATAAAACCAGGACTTTTGCGTGCAACCACCAGCCGTAAGGGTGGCTCTCTGTGGGGCTCTGGTGTGATATATTAATTTAGAACACTGCTGAAAATTTAATCGTTTGATAGTACAAAAGCTGGCGGTTCAGTGGCTTATAACAACGGCTTTACGTTTGGTGAGAATCTGGCTGAAAAAACTAAAAAATCCGTAAGTTAAGCTAAGATTGCGGAGCCTAACCTTATGATCATTAGGGCTGAATTCCTGAATTCAGGGCAACGCCGCGCTTTTTTTCAAACCTACAACTTACAAAACAGTCTCCCAGTAGACTCTGGTTAGAAAAAAACCATCCATTTGCAAAAAAAATAGAAATACTTATCGATAAAAAATAAATTAACATATTGAAATTAATATATTTATATTTATGTAATTTTATTTTATAACCTGAAGTATGAGTATTTTTAACCATTTTATGAACATGGTTATTCAAATTGGTGTCCGGGTTTTGCACCAAAAAGGTGAGGCGACAACCTCCAATCATCCAATAAAGTGCGACGGAAATCGAACAAGGCATTTTATAACGATGTCATTCATCGGACGTTCAGCTTCATGGCGGTATTGAATTGAGGGAAAACCCCCAAGTGGGCATACAAAAATGTCGGAATTGAACTAAAAGCAGGGTCAGCCAGTCGGACCTTTCCGTAAAGTGCTGACGGAAAAAAGCGGCGAACCACCAACAATCTTCATCCATGGATCATAAAACGGTCATGGTCTGAATGTTGCAATAGCCAATAAAACTTTCTGATCGCGTCACCACTGGA
>JAWOHQ010000263.1:0-3309 GCA_046485105.1 Candidatus Competibacteraceae bacterium
CCGGTTTCGTGGCCGAACGGCGGGTCGATTTCCTGATCGGCTGCGCCAGTATCCCCTTGGGCGAGAACGGCGCCATGGCCCAGGTCATTTTTTCGGAGTTGGCGCAACGCTATTTGACGCCCGAGGATCGACGGGTGCGACCGCGAATTCCGCTGCCGCGACGCGATATCGTGGCCCGCGACGACTATCCGTTGCCGCCGCTATTGAAAGCTTATCTGCGGATCGGCGCGCAGATCTGCGGCGAGCCGTTCCTGGATGAGGATTTCCAGGTCGCCGACGTCTTCATTTTGGTCTCCACCCGGCAACTGACCCGCCGTTACGCCCGCCACTTCCTGGAGCGGGTCGCATGAGCGAAAACCGCGCCGGTGCGTGGCGGCGAACCGGGCGTCGCTTATGGCGGGCGCCGTTGGTGGCGTTGCATGTTCTGGTCGGCATTGGGATAGCCGCTCTGCTGCGGCCCGGACGGAACGGACTGGTTTCCTGTCGGCCCCTGGCGCTTTGGAGTCGGGTGCTATGCGGGATACTGGGAGTACGAATCAGCGTCGCGGGCCATCCCCAGGACGGCGCGGGGTTGTTCGTCGCCAATCATGTGTCCTGGCTGGATATTTTCTGTATCGCCTCGGTCTGTCCGACCCATTTTTTGGCCAAGCGGGAGGTGGCTGACTGGCCGCTGTTTGGCTGGTTGAGCCGCCGGGCGGGCACCGCCTTCATCCGTCGGGGCGGTGACAATGGCGCGAGCGAGGCCTCCGGGCAATTGACCTGGCGCCTGCGCAACGGCGGCCGGATGCTGGTGTTTCCCGAAGGAACCTCGACCACTGGCGAGACGGTGCGCCACTTTTATCCGCGCCTGTTCCAGGCCGCCATCCATGCCCGTTGTCCGGTCCAGGCCATCGCGCTGCGTTATCCCTGGGGAGAGGGCGTGCATCCGGAGGCGCCTTTCGTGGGCGACGCGACGCTGCTGCCGCACCTGTGGCGGCTGCTCGGCGAGCGGCGGATCGTGGCCGAGTTATGCTTCCACGCGTCATTGTCGGTCAGGGGTCAGACTCGCGATGGACTGGCCAGCCGGACCCGGCTCCAGGTTCTCGATACCCTGACGGGGTCCACCGCCGAGCAGCCCGCCGCGCGTGTTACGGCCGCGGCCGGTCGCGGTTGATGAGGTAAACGTCGAAGCGGGTGTTGGGCGCGATGATCCGCATCGTGGGGACTGGGCCGGCCAGCGGCGGGGCCCGGCGCGGCCGTTTCACCACTGCCCGTCGTCGGGCTTGGTCCAGCGCGGCGGCCAACAAGTCCGGAGCATCGTCATCGTCGCCGGCCAGGCAGCGCAGCAGGCGCAATTCCTTGCCGGGCAACGCCGATTTCTCCCGCCGGGGATACATCGGGTCCAGATAAACCACGTCGGGTCGTTGGTCCGCCCCGAGCCCCCGCAGATAGTCCCGTCCATCCGCCACCGTCAGGCGCAAGCGGGTCGCGACCAACGAGCCAATCTCCGGATCCCGAGCGGCGCGCCGCAGCCCGTCGCGCAGCAGGGCGGCGATGATCGGAGAACGCTCGACCAGATGTACGGTGCAACCCAGACCAGCCAGCACGAAGGCGTCGCGGCCCAGCCCGGCGGTGGCGTCCACCACCGTCGGTCGAACCCCGCTTTTCAGCCCGACCGCGCGCGCCAGAGCTTGATGGCGGCCACCGCCAAAGCGGCGCCGGTGAGCCGCCACTCCAGCGGTGAAATCGGCGTAAACCGGTCCGGGCGCATCGGGACCGAGCGCCCGCAGTTCCAGGCGTTCCTCGCTCAAGACCAATAAATGGGTAAGTGAGGTTGGGAGGGGATCGGTCGCCAGCGGGAGTTGCAACTCCAGCGCCAGGGCCGTCGCCGCCGCGGAAAGGGTGGGAGTTTCTGCGGCGACCGCGATGCCAGGAGGTGGACGAAGGTTCACGGCCGGTTGGGGTCAAACCAGAAAGCCCCGCGCAAGCGGGGCAGGGACGGGTTCCGGAAGGTTCAGGCCGCTTTGGGCAGCACGTCCTCCAGGGTGGACTTGGCCAAACCGTCCATCTCGGTCTTGAAGCGAGTGGCCAGGTCGGACATGGTCTTGGCGTCGTTCATCAACTTTTGTTGCACGGTCTGGGCGATTTCGGCCTGACGTTTGCAAAAGTCTTGCATGCTCTGAAGATCGGTGATCTCGGCGGCGGCCCGCATCTGGTTGAGGCCGATGTCCAGGTAGGACTTGAGGGCGTTCATTTGGAACACCATCAATGTTTCCAGATTCTCGACCAGCAGCTTGTTGGTCTTGATCAGAGGTTCCGGCAGGGCTTGTGGGGTTTCCAGCGCTTTGTTGAACAGATTGACGACCATCGGGGTGCTCCTGAAAAGATCGATGAAAGAATCAAATGCGGAATTGCGGTGGTGAAGTCGTTTTGTTGCGATGCAATATAACGGGCTTTATGCTGCAACGCAACATACTGATGAAAATTTTTTCAGGATTGTCCCGGAGCGCCGATCCCATCAACCGTCTGGTGTTTGAGGAGCGCTTCGAACTTCACGATGCGAAATGGCAAAGATGAGCTATCCTTAAAATTGAAGTCACAAAACCATTTCAGTCACAATGGCAGAGCGATAACGGAGTGAAGCCTTGGTCAAGCAAATGGTCTCTGGACCGAATCGGCGACCCCAACGGGATGAGGGGCTTCCTCATCACGATTTCGGCCCGCGCGGGCGGGCGCCGCGGTTGGCGCTGGTGGCGGATCTCGACGGTCGCGAACTGAATGGCATGTTCGTGCTCTCGCGACTGGCGGCTTTTTTACGCGGCGTCGAAGCCGGCGAACGGCGTGGACTGCGTTTGCGCGAGCGGGTGGTGATCGTGCCGACGGTCAGCGCCTGGAAAGGACGTGGCGCGGGGGTGTCACCGACCGCTCGTTCCCGAATCACCCATCACCGCCGGCCCAGGGAGTGGACCATGACCCGTGCGGTGATGGAGCTTACTCAGGCCGCGTACTATCGGGTGGATATTCACCCGGTCAGTCTGGATGTCGAAGAAATACCGCACCTCAGTCTGTATGCCCCCAATGACGACGAGCGGGCCAGCGCCTGTCTGTTCGGGTTGCCGGCGATCATCGAGCGGCCGGCCGAGGATGAATCCACGCCGGATCTGATGCATGCGTGGCGGTTCCACGGCGGCGAGAATTTCGTGATTCACTTGGGGCAGGCGGGCGGCTTGCAGACCGGGCATTGCGAAACGCTGTTCCGGGCGCTGGTGGCGTTTCTGGACCGGACCGGGATTCTCGGTGGCCTGCGTCTGGTCGGCGAGGAAGAACCCT
>JAWOHQ010000394.1:0-3939 GCA_046485105.1 Candidatus Competibacteraceae bacterium
GTCGCGCTCCCAGTCCGGCGCGGGCGGCGGCTCTGGCAGCATGGCCTCCAACCGTTGGAGCAGGGCGGTAAACCGTTCGACCAGCGCCGGACCGACTGTCAGGGTGACCGGCGCCACCACCCTAACGGCCCATCACCACGGTACGGCGCGCTTCGCCGGGATCGTTCAACAGGACCAAATCGGCGAGAATGCGGGTGCTCTCTTCCAGGGTCGTGTCCGGAATCGCGCTGTCCTCGCCTTCCGGGATCGAGTCGCCAGGCTTGAGCGGCGGCAGGCCCTTGGCGGCGCGATAGCGGTTTTCCCGTTCCCGCCGCCAGTTTTCGAGATATTCCCGCTCGGCCCGGCGCTGGCTCTCCAGCAACGACAACGTGGTCTTGTTCATTTGCTGCCGGGTGAACTCCAGGTCCTGAAGAAAGTTCTGGTAATCCGGGTCTTTTTTGGTGCGCGCCTGGTGCCGTTGCCGCAACTCCGGCATCAGCGCCGCCAGTTGCCGGTCGCCGCGATAGCGGGCGGGAGCGATTTCATCCCAAGGCAGCGCGTTTTTCTGGGCGCTCTCACCGACCTCGTCGTTGTCCATGACCGAGGAGGGGACGTGGATATCCGGCTGGACGCCGCGATGCTGGGTGCTGCCGCCGCTGATCCGGTAGAACTTGGCGAAGGTCAACTTCAACTGGCCCTGCGGTTCCTGGGTCCGGGTGAAGCGGTTTAGATCTACCAGAGTCTGGACGGTCCCCTTGCCGAAGGTCGGGTCACCGATGACCAGGCCGCGGCCGTAATCCTGAATGGCGCCGGCGAAGATTTCCGAGGCCGAGGCGCTGGCATGATTCACCAGCACCGCGAGCGGTCCATCGTAGACCCGCGCGGAATCACCGTCCTCCTCAATGTCGACCTTGCCACCGGCGTTTCTGACCTGCACCACCGGTCCGCCGCCAATGAACAGCCCGGTCAGATCCACCGCTTCCTGCAAGGAACCTCCGCCGTTGTCGCGCAGATCCAGCACCAGGCCGTCGATCTCGCCGCGCAGGGTTTCCAACAACTGTCGAACGTCGCGGGTAGTGCTGCGGTAATCAGCCACTCCGTTACGGGCGGCTTCAAAGTCGCTGTAAAAGGTCGGGATGGTGATCACCCCGATCCGCAGTGCGCGATTGTCGGGGCCGGGCAGGGTCCGGATTTCGCTCTTGGCCGCCTGTTTCTCCAGTTGGATGGTGTCTCGAACCAGCCGCACGGCCTTCTCCGCCGCCGCCGCGCCGATCTTGCCGGGCAGGACTTTCAAGCGCACCACCGTGCCCTGCGGGCCACGAATGCGTTCCACGACATCGTCCAGCCGCCAGCCCACCACGTCCACCCACGCGCCATCGTCACCTTGCGCCACCGCGACGATGCGGTCGCCGGACCGAATCTTCTGGCTGAGATCGGCCGGACCACCAGCGACCAGTTCGACCACGGTCACCTGTTCCTCCTCCATTCGCAGCACGGCGCCAATACCCTGCAAGGACAGGCGCATCTGGATATTGAAATTCTCCGTGTTGCGCGGCGAGAAATAGGCGGTGTGGGGATCGAAGGCCCGAGCGACCGCGTTCATATACAACTGGAATACGTCATCGCTGGTGGATTGCAGCGCCTGGCGCAGCCGATTGTCGTAGCGCTTGCCGAGCAGTTCCCGGGCGCCGGTCTGATCCTTACCCGACAGCGTCAGGGTCAGCATCTCGTGCTTCAGCCGCTTTTGCCAGATTTCATCGAGTTCCGCCGCGCTCTTGGCCCAGGGGGCATCTTTGCGGTCCACCTCCAGCGCCTCGTCCTGGTCGAAGCGAAACCCCTGCTCGAGCAGGGTCTGGATACGCTCGGTCCGCTCCGCCAGTCGCCGCAGATAGACATTAAAGACATCGTAGGCCGGTTGCAGGTCACCGCGCCGCAGCGCATCGTCCAAGGTGTGGCGATACTGCTCGAAACGAGTGAGATCGCCCGCCAGGAAATAGGAGCGGCTGAAATCGAGGTCATCGAGATAATTGGTCAGGATCAGCGAGGACAGATGATCGTCCAGCTTGCTGCGCCGGTAGTGATGCTGCGACAGGAACTTGGCGATGGTCCGATCAAGTTGTTGCTGCCGGGCGGTTGGCGCCAAATCCTTGACGACGAGATCGGCACCCGGATCGGCGGGTTTCGCGAAGACCCCAGGCAGGCCGAGAACCAGCATCAGGGGCAATAGGGTCAGGAGCTTCAAGAGTCGAACATTACGCATGATATTTCTCAACGGGCAGGATCTCGACAAGCCACTTTAGCCTGATTCACCTTAAGACGTCGTGGGGTGAACCAGGATGATATCAGTGGCGACCGGTTGCTTGCCGTTTGGCTCGGCCAGGGTGAATTCGAAGAGGTGGTTGCGGGACGGTAGTTTCATGACATTGAATCCGTCGGGCAGGCTGGAATCGTGAAAGAAAGCCGTTCGGTACGGCGAGTCGGAATCACGGGAATCGGTCTTCCAGAGATACGGCGACAGCTTGACCAAAAACCGCATGAAGCCAAAGCTCTTGTTGTCGTCGTGGTGATAGCAGTAGCCGCGCACCCGCGAACCCATCGCGCCCCAGGCCGGCGCGGTGTAATCATCGCCGCGGGTCGGCAGCAGACCCGGCACCAGGAACCCGGATACGTACATGTCCGCTTCCCGGCGCAGTTCCTCGGACACGTTGTCGAACGCCAGGACTTCCACCCGGCAACCCTTGTTTTGCAAGGCGCGGACCACTTGCACGAAGTCCCCATCGCCGGTCGCCAGCAGCACCCGATCCAGGTTTTCCGATTGCAGCAGCACGTCCACGGCCATGTCGAGGTCGGCGTTGGCTTTGCCGAACCGGTTGCCGGCTTCGTCCTGAAACCATTTGACCCGCTTTTCAATGACTTTATACCCAAGTTCGCGCAAAGCCGACTGGTAGGCGCGGGCCTTGTCTCGATAGATCGTGTTGGTTTCGGCGCGCTCCTCGTCGTAGGACAGATAGACGTTCAAGCGGAGGGGTTCAGCGTGATCCCGGCAGGCAAATTCTCGAAGGACATCGTATTGCATGCGTTGGCCGCCGTTGCGCGATATGTTGGCGGCGTCCACGTAAACGCCCACCTTGGCGTGAGATTTGATTTCGATGGTCATAGGGTTGTTTGAAGACTCGCTGAATAAGTTGACGCTTTTATATGACACTCTCCAGACTTGGGAGCGATTGAATATTATTACAAAATCACTACTCCTGCGCCGCACTTTATGGAATATCCCCAGCGCGACCCACCGACCTTGGGTCGGCGGGTCGCGCGCCAGAGGTTACTTGACATGGTTTGTGAGCAGGCCCTGTCACTCCTTACTCTTTTGCAGATCCAACCGCTCGACCGCCTTCAGCAATGGCCCGAAAAAATCCAGCGGTACTGGAAAAACTACGGTGGTGCTGTTTTGACTGCCAATGTCTCTGAGAGTCTGCAGGTAACGCAATTGCAGGGCCTGTGGTTGGGTGGAGAGGATCTCGGCGGCTTGGCGGAGTTGCTCGGCGGCCTGAAATTCGCCCTCGGCATTGATGATCTTGGCCCGCCGCTCGCGTTCGGCCTCGGCCTGCCGGGCGATGACGCGAATCATGCTCTCGTCGATATCGACATGCTTGATCTCCACATTGGCGACCTTGATGCCCCAGATGTCCGTTTCAGCGTCCAGAATATTCTGGATGTCCCGGTTCAGCTTTTCCCGTTCAGCCAGCATTTCGTCCAGATCGTGTTGACCCAACACGGACCGCAACGTGGTTTGCGCCAACTGGCTGGTGGCGGCCATAAAATCCTCAACATGGATGATGGCTCGCTCCGGGTCGACCACCCGGAAATAGATCACCGCGTTGACCTTGACTGAAACATTATCGCGGGAGATCACATCCTGGCTGGGCACGTCCATGACGATGGTGCGCAGGTCCACCCGCC
>JAWOHQ010000434.1:0-5875 GCA_046485105.1 Candidatus Competibacteraceae bacterium
ACCGCTTCCTGGGGCGCCTTGTGGGGGCCAGCTCTTACGCCGCCCTGGTGAGCGCCAATCCGCTCATGGCGGTGGTTGGCATAGTTACGGCCGCCCGGGCGTGGAAGAAGGACCGTGTGCTTGACCGGACCCTCGGGAGCGAAAATCACCATCTTGTCCTCGCCGACCGCCTCGATCGCTTTGCCGCGCAATTCACCGCGGCGGTCGTCGGTAAGATTGGTGCGGGTATCCAGGTCGAGAATCTCCCCCTGCACCACGAACCGGCCATCCGCGCTCAGATACAGAACTTGACCAGCCAGGACGATTTCGTACAGTCCCGGAATCGGGGTCGGCGCGATGCTGTCCGGTTGCGCCCCGTTCAGGGTAGCCTGCATCCGGGCCAAATCCGGTTGGCGAGCCGGGGCGGACTCGGCCGGAGCAGGCGGGGCTGGCTCGCTGGCCAGCGCTCCAGTAGCGAACCAAACAACGGCAACCAACAGAATTTTACGCATGAGCAAGATCCAGGGTAGTGGCGGCAATGGGATAATGGAAACAGAGTACTCGAGCCGACCGGGATTCCACAACGATCCGCCGGTGGCGAACGCGCAAGACTCGACGACAGCGGCCGGCGCGCTGCGGCGCCAGGATTTTCATTTCGACCTGCCGGTGGAACTGATCGCCCAGCATCCTCCGGACCAGCGCGGCGACAGCCGGCTGTTGACGCTGGACGGCGCCACCGGCGCACTCGGCGACCGGTGGTTCCGCGACCTGCCCGAACTGTTGCGCCCTGGCGACCTGCTGGCGTTCAACGATACCCGGGTGATCCCGGCCCGGCTGTTCGGGCGCAAGGCCAGCGGCGGACGGATCGAAATACTCGTGGAACGCTTGCTGGACGAACGCCGGGCCTTGATCCATCTGCGGGCGAGCAAATCACCCCAACCCGGCGGCTTGCTGCTGTTGGACGCCGGCTTCGCCGCGACCGTGCTGGGCCGACACGGTGAACTGTTCGAGATCCGCATCGAGAGCGAAAAATCGCTCCTGGACTTGCTGGAGCAACACGGCCAACTGCCCTTGCCGCCCTACATCACCCGCGCCCCGACCCTGGAAGACGCCGAACGCTACCAGACCGTCTACGCCCGCTGCCCCGGCGCGGTGGCGGCGCCCACCGCCGGCCTGCACTTCGATCGGATTCTACTGGACCGGCTGGCGGAGCGCGGCGTGGAGCGGGCCTTCATCACCCTCCATGTCGGCGCCGGCACGTTTCAACCGTTGCGGGTGGAGCGCATCGCCGAGCACGTCATGCACGCGGAGTGGCTTGAAGTCGGCGAGCAGTGTTGCATGCGGATCCGCGCCGCCCAAGCGCGCGGCGGCCGGGTGATCGCGGTCGGCACCACGGTGACGCGGGCCCTGGAAACCGCCGCCCGCACCGGCGCGATTCAGCCTTGGCGGGGCGAAACCCGGATCTTTATCCATCCCGGCTACCGCTTCCAAGCCGTGGATGCCTTGATCACCAACTTCCATCTGCCGGAGTCCACCCTGCTGATGCTGGTGGCGGCCTTCGCCGGCCATGCCGAGATTCTGCATGCCTACCGCCATGCCGTCCAACAGCGCTATCGTTTTTTCAGCTACGGCGACGCCATGTTTCTCACCCGCCGGCCTGGCCCATGAATGGTATGAATCCATCATCAGCCCGAATACTGCTTGAAATCAAAGTCCATTTTCGGCCCGGATTCCGCCACCATGTTGCCTTGGACCAGCGTCACGCCGAACTGCCAGATGCTGGCCATCTGCGGCGCCGTGGCGACCCCGGCGGCCACGACCCTAATGCTCAAATCCTGCGCCTGTCGCGTCAGCGTCGCCATCGACCGTCGGCTGTTTTCGTCCTTGGCCTTGGCCAACCGCTCGATCAGACTGCCATCCAGCTTGATGAAGTCGGGAGACAGTTCCTTGAGCAGGCGCTCGGAATGGGGCTTTCCACCGAAGTGCGACAAAGCGATTCCACAACCCAACTCCCGCAGGCGGGCGCGCAATTGCCGGGTTTCCTCGAAACAGTCGTCGGCGTTGTCTTCCTTGATCTCCAGCACCAGATACTGCCCCGACAGGCGGCTGTCCTTGAAACGTTTGCTCAGCCAATCAAAAAAATCTTTATCTTTTATTGAGTTACTGGAAAGACGGACAAACAGCGTGGGCAGCTTGGCGGCGCTTTGCTGGGTTTCGATGAGGGTCGCCAACCCCCGGATGATCGTCCAGCGATCCAGCGCGCCCATCAAACCATAGCGCACCGCCACGACGCCCAATTTGTCCGTGGGATGGACCTTGTCGTTCTCGTCCACGACTTGCAAGTACGCCTTATAGCGTGCTTCCTCGGCGGTTTCAAAGCTGACGATCGGCTGATAGATCAGACGCAGCCGCCCTTTGGTCAAGGCATCGCGAATCAGACGGATGACGGGTTCATCCTGCTCGTTGACGGTGACTCCTGGCCGGTCTTCCTTGGGTGGTTTATAAACCTCGATTTGATTGCCGCCCCGCTGGCGGGCAACCTCGCAGGCACGGTCGGCGTGCGACAGCATCTGGATGGCGTTTTCGTGAGTGTCTCTTGATTGGTACGCTCCGATGCAGCAGGTGGTCGTGAACAGCTTTCCGCCAATCTGGAAGTTGTGCTCGGTGATCGCCAAGCGAATGCGCTCGGCCAGATCCAATGGGTCGGTCGGCGAATTGGCGGGTACGTAAAGGGTGAATACCCCGCTGGAGAAATGTGCGGCGAGGTCCTCCAGCGCCAACAGGGGTTTGAGTAGGCCAGCAGCTTCGGCCGTGAATTGTTCGATGGCTTCTATGCCCATGGCGTACCGGATGGCGGCATAATCTTCCAGCAGGACATACAGCACCATGCCTGAGTGATCGATCTCCAGGGTTTCGATAAAAAACCGTCGGCTGAACAAGCCAGTCGTCTCATCGAACTTGAGCAGATTTTCGAGTTCCTGCTGGACGTAGGGATTCTTCTCCGCGGTAGCGTCGCGCACGATGACCTGGGTACAGGGCTCGTCGTTCATCCGGGTCGGCGCGCATTCCAGCAGGATCGGGAGATTTTGCCCGTTGCGGCGCACCCCGACCAATTCCACGGGTTCGACCGCCTTGCCCGAGCGAATGCCGCGACGCAGGACGCTCTTCAGCGCGTCCCGGTATCCTGGGGGGACCATGTGAACCAGTTGGATGCTGGCCAGTTCCTCCTTGGCGTCATAGCCGAACAGCCGCAGATAGGCCGGGTTGGCGTAAACGTGGACCCCTTCGTGGATGTAAGCGATAGCCTCCTGGGTATTTTCCAGGAGCGCCTGGCTGCGGTTCTCGCTCTCCTTGAAGCGGGTTTCGAAGGATTGTTCGCGCTTGCGCGCCTGTAAGTGGCGCAATTCCTTGCGGACCACCGCCACCAGATAATCGGCGTCGTCCAGGTAAAAATAGTTATCGGCGCCCTCTTCCAGCAGGCGGGCCGGTTTGTGCTGCTGGCGGTAGTCATCGTCCACCACCGCGATGATGGGAATATCCTGCTTGGCCTCAGCCACTATCAGGCGAACCTCGGCGATGGTGGGCAGATCCTCGCCCAGTCGCAGCAGGACCAGGTCCAGCGGCTGGTAATCGATGGCGCTGCGGGCTTCTTCAACCTGGTCGGTGTGAATGAGTTCGAGTTGATAACCGTCGCCGCGCAACGTCTGCTTAATGTGGTCGATGTCGGATCGGGAATGATCCACGACAAGCAGGTTGATAACGGAAGGATCAGACACGGGTTCCAACCTCTGCTGATGGCTTGGGTTCGAATGGAATAACGGGGCAGGTCCGCATCGCTACCCGACCGGGGTTTTGGCCGGTTGCCCCGGCTGTTCCCGCACCAAGCGGGGGACCAGATAGCCTGGCAACCGCTGGCGTACAGCCTTCATGATAGCCGATGCTTCGGGTTCCTTCACCTCGAAATGCGCGGCGCCGCAAACCCGGTCGAGCAGATGTAGATAGTATGGCAGTACCCGGGCGGAAAACAGCGCTTCGCTGAGTTCGACCAGCGTCGCCGCCGAATCGTTGACCCCACGCAACAACACCGACTGGTTGAACAGCGTCACGCCCGCCGCCGCCAACCGTTCCAGCGCCTCGCGCACCCGGCCGTCGATCTCCCGTGGATGGTTGGCGTGAACCACCAGCACCCGTCGTAGCCGGGTCCGGGCCAGCAGGTCCAGCAACCCGTCATCCACCCGCTCGGGGAGCACGATGGGCTGGCGGCTGTGAATGCGCAACCGCTCCAGATGCGGGATGCGGTCCAGCGCCGCCAGCAGCGCGCCCAACCGCCGGTCGGACAGGGACAGGGGATCGCCGCCGCTCAGAATCACTTCACGGAGGCTGGCGTCCTCCGCCAGATAGTTCAGCGCCGGTCGCCAGTCGTCCGCGCTGGCGCGAGCTTCGGCGTAGGGAAATTCCCGGCGGAAGCAGTAACGGCAATGCACCGCACAGGCGCTGGTGACCAGGAGCAGCGCCCGACCGTGATATTTGTGCAGTACGCCCGACGCCGCCGTCGCGGCTCGATCACCAACCGGATCGGCCAGAAAATCCGGGGTTGACGCCCATTCCGCCGCCAGCGGCAACACCTGCCGCAACAGGGGGTCTTCAGGATCACCCTTGCCCATCCGCGCCACGAAACCGCGTGGCGCCCGCAGGGAGAAGCGGGCCGCCGCTACCCGCGCCGCCGGCAGCAGCACTGGATCGAGTTCCAGGATCCTCAGCAGTTCGGCCGGATCGGTGATGGCTTGGGCCAGTTCCCGCTGCCAGGTCGAAATCTGACGCGCCGGCGTCTTTGCCGTTATCATAATTCCACTATTTTATTTCAAACTTGCAATGAAGGGCGGGTCTTATGGCGAACTATAGTACCAACGAATTCAAGAGCGGCCTGAAGATCATGCTGGACGGCGATCCCTGGGCCATCGTCGAGAACGAATTTGTTAAACCCGGTAAGGGTCAGGCGTTCAACCGGGTCAAGGTGCGCAACCTGAAGACCAGCCGGGTCATCGAGCGGACCTTCAAATCGGGCGACACCGTGGAAGGCGCCGACGTGGTCGATGTGGAATTGCAGTATCTCTACAACGATGGTGAGTACTGGCACTTCATGGACCCGCAAAGCTACGAACAGTTGACCGCCGACGCGGCCGCCGTGGGCGACGCCGCCAAGTGGCTGAAGGAAGAAGCGATCTGCCAGGTGACGCTGTGGAACGGCGTCCCGCTGAACGTGGCGGCGCCCAATTTCGTGGTCATGGCCATCGTCGAGACCGATCCTGGCGTGCGCGGCGACACCTCGGGCGGCGGCGGCAAGCCCGCGACCCTGGAAACCGGCGCGGTGGTGCGGGTGCCGCTGTTCGTGCAGAACGGCGAAGTGATCAAGGTCGATACCCGCACCGGCGAATACGTCTCGCGGGTTAAGGAATAGCGCGCGCGGCGGCGCGACTATTGGTGGCTTCGCCCGCCTGGCGACCCAGCGCCAACTTGGCGACCCTGCGGCTGCGGGCGGAATTGCTACAACGCATCCGCGTCTTCTTTGCGGCGCGCGAGGTGCTGGAGGTGGAGACGCCCGTACTGTCGACGGCGGCGGTCACCCATCCCCATCTAGCCAGTTTTGGCGCAGTCTATTCCGGACCGGGGCCACAACACGGTCAGACGCTCTATCTGCACACCTCGCCGGAATTTCCCATGAAGCGGCTATTGGCGGTAGGCAGCGGCTGCATTTATCAAATCGCCCGGGTGTTCCGCGATGGCGAAGCCGGCCGTCGCCACAATCCCGAATTTACCCTGCTGGAATGGTACCGGGTCGGCTTCGATCATCATCAGTTGATGACCGAGGTGGCGGAACTGGCAACGGTATTGCTGA
>JAWOHQ010000050.1:0-5207 GCA_046485105.1 Candidatus Competibacteraceae bacterium
CCAAGTCGGAAAAAAACCGAACTGTTCGCCCGTTTCACCACCGTCGCCGGGGAGCGCGGCGCGGCCGACGCCGAACGCGACATTCGCGGCTTCGCGGTGAAGTTCTACACCGAGGAAGGCAACTGGGATATGGTCGGCAACAACACGCCGGTGTTCTTCCTGCGCGATCCGCTGAAATTCCCCGACCTCAACCATGCGGTCAAACGCGACCCGCGCACCAACCTGCGCAGCGCCAAGAACAACTGGGACTTCTGGACCTCGTTGCCCGAGGCACTGCATCAGATCACCATCGTCATGAGCGACCGCGGCATCCCGGCGACTTATCGCCACATGCACAGCTTCGGCAGCCACACCTTCAGCTTCGTCAACGCGAAAAACGAGCGCTACTGGGTCAAGTTCCACTTCAGGTCGCACCAAGGCATCAAGAACCTGACCGACGCGGAAGCCGAGGCGCTGATCGGCAAGGACCGCGTGAGCCATCAGCGCGACCTCTACGACAGCATCGAGAAGGGCGACTACCCGAAGTGGACGCTCAAGGTGCAGATCATGCCGGAAGCCGACGCCTCCAAGGTCCCCTACAATCCCTTCGATCTGACCAAGATCTGGCCGCATAAGGACTATCCGCTGATCGAGGTCGGGGTGATGGAACTGAACCGCAATCCGGAAAACTTCTTCGCGGAAGTTGAACAGTCGGCGTTCAACCCCGCCAGCATCGTGCCCGGCATCGGCTTCTCGCCCGACAAGATGTTGCAGGGCCGCCTGTTCTCCTACGGCGACGCCCAGCGCTACCGACTCGGCGTCAACCACCACCTCATCCCGGTCAACGCCCCGCGCTGCCCGGTCCACAGCTACCACCGCGACGGCGCCATGCGGGTCGATGGCAACCACGGCGGCACGCTGGGCTATGAACCCAACGACCAGGGCGAATGGGCCGAGCAACCGGATTTCGCCGAGCCGCCGCTGAGCCTGGAGGGCGCGGCCGACCACTGGAACCACCGCGAGGATACGGACTACTTCTCGCAGCCCGGCATGTTGTTCCGGTTGATGAGTCCGGCCCAGCAACAGGAGCTGTTCGAGAACACCGCGCGTTCTATCGGCGATGCGCCGCGCGAGATTCAGCTCCGCCATATCAGCCACTGCCTGAAGGCCGATCCCGCTTACGGCAAGGGTGTTGCCGATGCGCTGGGTATTGCGTTGAGCGAAGTTCCAGCCTGAGCGAAAGCACGGCCCCCGCCCTCGCGCATGGCGGTCCAAACCATCGGCTCCGAACGGCGGGATAAGCTACGGGCTATCGGCCTCATTGCCTTAGTCAATTAGCTATTTCGTTAGAGACGAACTACGCTTTATTTTGACCTCATGATTATCGGGGTCTTGTGTTATCCACCCGCAAAAATAAGGAGTGCAACGATGCAACTCAAAGGTTCCCAGACTGAAGACAATCTGAAAGCGGCCTTCGCCGGCGAATCTCAAGCCAATCGTCGCTATCTGTATTTCGCCAACAAGGCGGACGTCGAGGGGCAAAACGACGTCTCGGCGCTGTTCCGCTCGACGGCGGAAGGCGAAACCGGTCACGCCCATGGCCACCTGGACTATCTGGCCCAAGTGGGCGATCCGGCCACCGGCCTGCCGATCGGCGCCTCGCGCGATAACCTGAAGGCGGCGGTCGCGGGCGAGACCCACGAATACACCGACATGTACCCGGGCATGGCCAAGACCGCCCGAACCGAAGGCTTCGATGAGATCGCCGACTGGTTCGAGACCCTGGCCAAGGCCGAGCGCTCGCACGCCAACCGCTTCCAGAAAGCCCTGGACGCGCTGGTCGACTGAGGGTAAAGGGGCGGGCGCGTGGCCCGCCCCCGTTTCCACAGCGCCATCCCACAGCGCCATCCCCAAAAGAGGCCCATCCCCATGAGCGTCCGCGAAGGCAACCTGGAGCCCCCGAAACGGCATCCCATCGACTGGAAGAATCCAGACTACTACAACGAAGGCGCGTTGCTCGCCGAACTGGAGCGAGTCTTCGACATCTGCCACGGCTGCCGGCGCTGCGTCAGCCTGTGCAATGCGTTCCCCAAGCTATTCGATCTGATCGACGAGGGCGACACCGGCGAAGTGGACGCCATCCCCAAGGCGAAATACGGGGAGGTGGTGGACCAGTGTTACCTCTGCGACGTGTGTTTCATGACCAAGTGTCCCTACGTGCCGCCCCACCCCTGGAACCTCGATTTCCCGCACCTGATGTTGCGGGCCAAGGCAGTCAAGTTCAAGAAGGGCGAAGTCACGTTCCGAGATAAACTCCTGACCAGCACCGACGCTCTGGGCAAGCTGCTGGCGATTCCCGTGGTGGCGCAAACCGTCAACGCCACCAACAAAAATCAGGCCCTGCGCGGGGTGATGGACAAGGTGCTAAAAGTCCACAAGGACCGCCAACTTCCCGACTATGCCCCCAAGCGCTTCCGCGCCAACGCCCGGGCCGAGGGCCATTTCCCGGCGCGCGACGGCCAGCGCACCCCCGGCAAGGCAGCGATCTTTGCCACCTGCTACATCAATTACAACGAGCCGGGCATCGGCCACGACCTGCTCAAGATTCTCGCCCACAACGAAATTCCGACCACCTTGGTCGAAAAGGAAGCTTGTTGCGGGATGCCGAAGCTGGAACTCGGCGATTTGGAATCGGTGAACCGGCTGAAGGAAGCCAACATTCCGGTGTTGGTCCAACTGGCCCGCGCCGGCTACGCCATCCTGACCGCCATTCCCTCCTGCACACTGATGTTCAAGCAGGAACTGCCGCTGATGTACCCGGACGACGCCGACGTGCAGGCGGTGGGCGCGGCCATGTTCGATCCCTTTGAGTATCTGATGCTGCGGCACAAGGACGGCTTGCTCAAGACCGACTTCCAGAAGTCGCTCGGCACGGTGTCCTATCATATTCCCTGCCATCTCCGGGTGCAGAACCTGGGCCAGAAGACCCGCGAACTGCTGCAAATGATTCCGGACACCACCATCAACACCGTGGAGCGCTGCGCCGGCCACGACGGCACCTGGGGCGTGAAGAGCGAATACTTCGATATGTCCATGAAAATCGGCCGGCCGGTGTTCCGACAAATGGCCGAAGCGAATCCGGACTACGTCAGTTCGGACTGCGCCATCGCCGGTCGCCATATCTGCCAGGGCATGGGCGAGACCCAGGCTCAAAAGCAGCATCCCATCAGCCTGATTCGCATCGCCTACGGGCTCTAACCGCGGAGGACTTGCCATGCCCGCCATCACCCGGGACAGCCTGATGTCGTTGGAGCAGTACGCCAGAGAGCGCCCGGCGTTTCGGGCGCGGGTGCTCGCCCACAAGCAGCATCGCAACCTGGCGCTGGGCGATCATCTGACCCTGATTTTCGAGGACGAACTGACCATCCGCTACCAGATCCAGGAAATGTTGCGGATCGAGAAAATCTTCGAGGATGACGGTATCAACGACGAACTGGACGCCTACAACCCGCTGGTCCCGGACGGGAGCAACTTCAAGGCCACGATGCTGATCGAGTACCCGGACGTCGAGGAACGCCACCGCATGCTGGCGCTATTAAAGGGAATCGAGGATCGGGTTTGGCTGCGGGTCGAGGATTGCGAACCCGTATACGCCATCGCCGACGAGGATCTGGAACGGGAGAACGAGGAAAAAACCAGCGCCGTGCATTTCCTGCGCTTCGAACTGACGCCCGAGATGAAAAATCGGTTGCAGCAGGGCGCGGAGCTGGCGGCGGGCGTCGATCACCCGAATTATGCCGCCGATATTCCGGCGGTTCCCGAGAGCCTGCGCCTGTCGTTACTGGCGGATTTGGCCTAGTGTTTCAACCAGGCTGAATTGATGAATGTAGGGTGGATAAGCGTAGCGCATCCACCTTCAGCTTGGTGGATGCGGTGCAAGCGCGTTAGCGACCCTACACCCGATTAAGACCTATCAGAATTTTTGCGGGAATCCACTAGTGGGCTGTTGCAAAAGCTTTGACAGGTAGCGGTGGGTATCCTATGGTGGGGGCTAACAGGAGGATTTCCCATGGCCGACAAATACTTGGTTGACCTCACCGACGAGGAGCAGGGATACCTGCTCGACACGATCCGTAAAGGCAAAACGCCCGCGCGCCGGGTGGCCCGTGCCCACGTTTTGCTGCGGGCGGCGGAGGGAGCTGCCGATGAGGAGATTGCCGAAACGCTCCATCTGGGGCTATCGACCGTGCATCGCACCCGCCAGCGCTTTGTGGATGAAGGGTTGACTGCGGCGTTAAGCGAGCGGCCACGGGCGGGATCGCCACCGGTGTTGACCGGGAAACAAGCGGCGTTTCTGGTCGCCTTGGCCTGCAGTACGCCGCCTGCGGGTCGCCATCGCTGGACCTTGAAACTGTTGGCCGATCGCTTCGTTGAATTGCGCCAAATCGATACGATTTCCCCCAATACGGTTGATCGCGTACTCAAAAAAACGACCTCAAACCGTGGCAACGCCAAGAATGGTGCATTCCCAGCGTGAGTCCTGACTACGTCTGGCATATGGAGGATGTCTTGGACCTGTACGCCGAGCCCGATGATCCGCGTTGTCCCCAAGTGTGTTTTGACGAAAGCCCGGTGCAACTGACCCGCGAAACTCGTCATCCGCTGCCGGCCCGTCCCGGCCACCCAGCGCGCTATGATACGGAATATAAACGGGAAGGTACCGCCAATCTGTTTTTGTTCGTGCAGCCCTTGCACGGGTGGCGTCACGTCAACGTCACGAAGCAACGAACCAAACAGGACTTTGCTCGGCAAATGCGCTTGCTGGTCGATGACTACTTCCCCACGGCGGAACGCATCCGGTTGGTGGTTGACAACCTGAACACCCATACCCCGGCGGCCCTGTACGGCACCTTTCCGCCGGACGAAGCCCGCCGGATCACCCGCAAGCTGGAATTTCACTACACCCCCAAGCATGGCAGTTGGCTCAATATGGCTGAGTGCGAGTTGGCCGTGCTCGCCGGCCAGTGTTTGAATCGCCGCATTTCGACAATCGACACCTTGCGCGAGGAAATCGCCGCCTGGGAAGGCCCACGCAACCAACTCCAGACCAAAATCCGCTGGCAGTTCACTAACGAGGTGGCCCGGGTCAAACTCAAGCGCCTCTATCCGTCTGTGGAATCCACCGAAAATCCGATCGGGCCAGAGGCTTCCTAACCTGTCAAAACTTT
>JAWOHQ010000396.1:0-2775 GCA_046485105.1 Candidatus Competibacteraceae bacterium
CGTCACCAGACCGATCTGGAAATACACATCGTTGACCAGCCCGCGCGCCAGCACCGCCAGGAGCGCGCCGGCCACCGCGAACGGCACGGCGATCAGGACCGCCAGCGGCAGCGTCCACCGCTCGTACTGCGCCGCCAGGATCAGGAACACCATGATGATGCCGAATACGAACGCCAGCGCCGAAGCCGCCCCGACCTGTTTCTCCTGATACGCCTGCCCGGCCCAAGCGAAGCTCATGCCCTCGGGCAGCACTTCTCCGGCCAGCGCTTCCATCGCCGCCAGCGCCTGTCCGGAACTGTAGCCCGGCGCGGGATTGCCGTTGACTCGGGCGGCTGGAAAGACATTGAAGCGGGGGACGCTGTCCGGGCCGGTGATGTACTGCACGTTGACCAGGGCGCTCAGCGGCACCATCTGGCCGGTGGTCGAGCGCACGAACACCTGATTGATGTCCTCGGGGCGGGTGCGGTACGAAGTATCCGCTTGTAGCAACACCCGGAAGGTCCGGCCGAGCTTGTTGAAATCGTTGACGTAAATCGAGCCGAACAAGCCTTGCAACATGTCGAACACGTCGTTGATCGGCACGTTCAGCGCCCGCGCCCGCTCCCGGTCGAGATCGACGAACAACTTCTGCGAATTGGCGTTGAAGGTCGTGGCGAGCGGACCCAGTTCCGGTCGATCCTGGGCGGCGGCGATGAATTTCTGCACGGCCTCTTGCAGCCCCTTGGAGCCAGCGCCCGCGCGATCCTGAATCCAAAACTCGAAGCCGCCGGTGCTGCTCATGCCGGGAATCGGCGGTGGGTTGAACAAGACCACCCGGGCTTCCTTGATCTGCTGGGAAACTTCCTGTTGCAACGCCTTCTGCACCGCGAACGCATGCAGTTCCGGCGCGGTGCGTTCTTTCCAGTCCTTGAGCGGCAGGAAGAAGGTGGCGAAGTTGGGTTTATTCTGGCTGTCCAGCAGGCTGAAGCCGTTCAGGCTGACCACGTTCTGCATGGCCGGGTGCTTGCCGAAAATCTGGTTGGCCTGGTCGACCACCTGGCGGCTGCGATCCAGGCTGGCGCCGTCGGGCAACAGGGCCACCGCCAGCAGGTATCCCTGGTCCTCATCCGGCACAAAGCCGCTGGGCACGCTCTTGAACAAGCCAAAGGTGACGAACAACAGGCCGCCGAACAATACGAGACCGATCAGCACGCGCCGGACCAGGAAGGCCGAGCCGGCGACGTAACCGCCGGTCATTTTGTCGAACGCTTTATCGAAGCCGCGAAAGAAGAGGTTCTTCTGACCATGAGCGGGCTTCAGCAGGATCGCCGCCAGCGCTGGGCTGAGGGTTAGCGCCACCACCCCGGAGATGATCACTGAAATCGCAATCGTGATGGCGAACTGCTTGTATAACTGGCCGGTGATGCCGCTCAGGAAGGCGGTGGGAATGAACACCGCGCACAGCACCAGCACGATGGCGATCACCGGACCGGTCACCTCGTCCATCGCGCGCCGCGCCGCCTCCTTGGCATTCAGACCGAATTCGTGCATGTTGCGCTCGACGTTTTCGATGACCACGATGGCGTCGTCCACCACGATGCCGATGGCCAGAATCATGCCGAACAGGGTTAGGGTATTGATCGAGAAGCCTAGCAGATACATCCCGCAAAACGTGCCGATGATGGACACCGGCACCGCCAGCAGGGGAATCAGCGTCGCTCGCCAGTTTTGCAGGAACAGGTACACCACCAGAATGACCAGCACCAACGCCTCGAAGAAGGTATGGATCACCGCCTCAATGGACACTTCCACGAACTTGGTGGTGTTGTAAGGGATGGAATAGCTGATGCCGGAAGGGAAATTCTGGGTTAACTCCTCCATCCTGGCGATGATCTGTTCAGCCACATCCAGGGCATTGGAGCCGGGCTGTTGGTATACCATGATGAAATCGGCGCGCTGGCCGTCGAGCAACCCTTCCGTATCGTAACTGCGAATGCCCAACTCGACCCGCGCCACGTCGCTTAACCGCACCGCGGAACCATCGGGATTGGAACGGAGGATGATTCGCTCGAAATCCTGGGGTTCGTCCAACCGGCCCTTGGCCGACACCGGCAAGGTGAGTTCCACCGGATAGCCGGTCGGCGGTTGCCCCACCTTGCCGACGGCGAACTGAGCGTTCTGTTCTTGAATGGCTTGGCGGATATCGCTGACGGTGAAGCCCAGTTCGGCCATGCGGTCGGGCTTGAGCCAGATGCGCATGGCGTAGTCGGACTGGGTGAACAACGAGACCTGACTGGCGCCGGGGATGCGCTTGAGCTCGTCCACCACGTTGATGTTGGCGTAGTTGCTGACGAAATCAGGGTCTTGAGTGCCGTCGGAACTGATCGCCACGATCATCAGGATGTTGGAGGAGGCTTTCTTGATGGTGAGGCCGGTCTGCCGCACGTCCGCCGGCGCCTACCTGACCGCTGCCCAGCACGATGCACATATGTTTTCCATGCTCACCCGCCAGGAGCTGCTCACCTTCTGGGAGCGCGCCATCCTGCCCCTGGTCTTCACCGCCTTGGGGGTGGGTTTCCCGGCCCACCGCGTCAACGACCCCTCCAAGCCGGATGCCATTGCCAACGGGCAGTTCATCCTCATCCGCCGGGACGTGTACGGGGCTACCGGTGGGCATGCCGCCGTCCGAGAGCGCATTGACGAGGACCGCGCCCTGGCCCAAACCGTCAGTGTCAGTATAGGGAACAACCGAAGCAAGGTACTTCTGGACCAGGGACGGGTGTTCCCTGACGGCCT
>JAWOHQ010000397.1:0-2714 GCA_046485105.1 Candidatus Competibacteraceae bacterium
AAGTGGAACGATGAGATAGAAGACCTGAATACCAAGATCACGATGGCCGACGCGGATGCCGAAGCCAAGCTTGAGCACAAAGCGCATGTCGCCTCTCTCCGACAACAACGTGATGAGGCCAGGGCCAAGCTGACGGAGATTGAGGAAGCGGACGATGATCGATGGGAAGAGCTCAAGGATGGTCTGGAAAACATTTGGACGAATATCAAATACGGTTTCGAAAAAGTAAAAGCGAAATTTTGAGCGACGGGCTCGTCTCCTTGCCCCAACTGACACATTGCGGTTTTTTCCCATCCGAACCTTGGGCGCCGCCAAGCGAACGGATCCGGACAAACAGATTTTCACCGGCGGGCAGATGAGCCAGAAAACCGGCCCGTCTGCTCGCCGTATAAGGTATCGTCACGCAAAAGAGCGGGTTTCCATGAAAGGAGGTTTTGACATCATCAACGAGCCTTTTGTCGACGTCATCACAGCCGCTCTCGATAAACGAGGGAGATATGCATCGTGAGGGTAAACCCCAAGAAAATTTTCAGTCCTCTGTTTCATTTGAGAGCGCGTTTCGGCAAGGCCGGCCCGGCACAAATGTTTGCCGGTGACGAGCCGCCTCTGCGGGCGGAACTGTTCAGCAGCGACCAGATGAAGATACACGGTAAGGCGCTGGCGGACTCGCACAAGCTGAGTTCGGGACGCGCTTCGGCCCGACTTCTGACGCGCCTGGCAGAAAATGAAACGGTCTTGATTGGGGCCCGCAACCTGATGACGGAGGCAGTCATGGGCAACCGCCGGATTGTGCCGGCCGGGGAGTGGTTGCTCGATAATTTCTATTTGATTGAGGAGCAGATACGAACGGCCAGACGACACTTGCCCATGAGGTACAGCCGGGAACTGCCGCGCCTGCTGAACCCTCCATCGGCCGGGCTTCCCCGCGTGTACGACATCGCCCTGGAGATTATCGCCCACGGAGATGGGCGGGTGGATCCGGAAAATCTGAGCAGTTTCGTGGCCGCCTACCAGTCGGTGACCATCCTCAAGATTGGTGAATTGTGGGCCATCCCCATCATGCTGCGCCTTGCCCTGATCGAGAATCTGCGCCGCGTGGCCGCCCGGATCACCGCGGGCAGGATCGAGCGCAACCGGGCCAACCACTGGGCTGATCTGATGACGGAGATCGCCGCCCGGGACCCCAAGAGCCTGATCCTGGCGGTCGCCGATATGGCACGTGCGAAGCCCTCGATGGTCAGCGCGTTTGTCGCCGAGCTGACGCGCTGCCTGCAGAGCCAAGGCGCCGCTCTATACCTGCCGCTCACCTGGATTGAACAGCGACTGTCCGAGTCCGGCCAGACCATCGAACAACTGGTGCACACGGAGACCCAACAACAAGCGGCGGATCAGGTTTCCATGAGCAACAGCATCGGCAGCCTGCGTTTCCTGGGGGCGATGGAGTGGCGCGAGTTCGTCGAGACGATGAGCATTGTCGAGCAAACCCTGCGTGAGGATCCCGGAGACGTATACGGCGAGATGGATTTTGCCACCCGTGATCGCTACCGTCACGTCGTGGAGAAGCTTGCCAAGCGCAGTCCGCGCTCCGAGAGCGAGGTGGCGCGTCAGGCAATCCATCTGGCGCAAGAGAGCGCGGCCGCCAAAGGCGGCTCAGACCGTGAGGCGCATGTCGGGTTCTATCTGATCGACGAGGGATTGACCCGGCTCGAACGCATGGCGCAGGTGCGCTTGTCGCCCGCCGAAATGCTGCGCAAAGTCGGTCGCCGCTTTTCCTTGCTGCTCTATGGCGGCACTATTCTGCTGCTGACGGCAATTTTTTCCGGCGGCTTGGCGGCCAGGGCGTATAGCGCCGGATTGCCGGTTTGGGCGCTCGGGGTGTTCGGATTGCTCTGGCTTGTGTGTACCAGTCATCTGGCGGTGGCTCTGGTCAACTGGCTGGCGACGGCCCTGGCGACGCCGCATCCGCTGCCGCGCATGGACTTTTCCCAAGGAATTCCTTCGGAATTGCGCACGCTGGTGGTGGTCCCCACGATGCTCGCCAGCACTGAAAACATCGAGGAACTGATCGAGGCCCTGGAAGTCCGCTTCCTGGCCAATCGGGATGACCACCTCCACTTCGGTCTGCTCACCGATTTTCTCGACGCCGTGGAAGAAACGCTGCCGGAAGACGAATCGCTGTTGCGGCTGGCCCGTCAGAAAATCGAAGCGTTGAACAGCCAGTACCGGTGTCCGGAAGGCGATTGCTTCTTCCTGTTTCATCGCCCGCGTCGATGGAATCCGCGCGACCGGATCTGGATGGGCTACGAGCGTAAGCGCGGCAAACTCACGGATTTAAATGCGCTTCTGCGCGGCGGGGCCCACGGCACCCCGATGGATCGCTTCGCCCTCGTGGTGGGTGACACCAGGGTCTTAGCGAACGTCAAGTACGTGATCACCCTGGATACCGATACCCAACTGGCTCGCGATTCAGCATGGCAGTTTGTGGGGGCCATGGCGCACCCGCTCAATCGTGCGCGTTACGACCCGGAGAAACAACGCGTCATTGCGGGATACGGCATTCTCCAGCCACGGGTGGCGGTGAGCCTTTCCGGCAAGAACCGGTCGCGGTATGCGCACATGTGCGCCAGTGAGCCCGGCATCGATCCCTATACCCGCGCTGTTTCCGATGTTTACCAAGACCTGTTCGGTGAAGGCTCGTTCATCGGCAAGGGCAT
>JAWOHQ010000270.1:0-4956 GCA_046485105.1 Candidatus Competibacteraceae bacterium
ATTTCCAGGTCCCACTTGATCGCTCCGCCATCGCGGCGTGCTTGACCGAACGAGCACGGACTCTGACCGAACCCAGCAAAATCCGGCTCCGGGTCGATCTCAACGGTCGCTTCACGGTGGAGGTCGCACCGCTGGCGTGGGGAGCGTGGCCAGACCCGGCGCGGGTCGGCCTGGCCCGGGAGCCGGTCGATTCGAGCACGATCTGGTCATATCACAAGACCACTCGGTGTGAACTGTACGTCGCCGCCCGCACGTCCCGGCCAGATTGCGACGAGGTCATCCTGTGGAACGAGCGCGGTGAATTGACCGAGGCCAGCACGGCGAACCTGGTGCTGGATTTGGACGGCGCATGGGTCACGCCGCCGGTGACGAGCGGGTTGCTGGCGGGAACCTTTCGGGACTGGCTGCTGGCCGCCGGCCAGATTCGGGAACAGGTGCTGACCCGCGCCGATTTGCCGCGCGCCCGACGCATCGCGCTCGTCAATTCGGTGCGCCGGTGGCGGGAGGCGGTGCTGATTCCAGATTCTGTAGGATGATGGGGCGGACGCGACTCTCTTAATCTCTAGCGGGTCCGGTAAAATGCGACCCATGCGATGGGTCGAACCAAGCAGCATGCGTTCGAACGGCGGTCGGGCGACCCGCCTACCGCGCCAGCGCGTCCAGCAGCGCCCGCAGCAACTCGCGGGTCTCCTCATGCACCGGATCGTCCGCCGGCAACCGCTCCCGCGCCTCGCGCAAGGCCCCCACTCCCAGTCGCACCTGCACCAGCCCCAAGTTGTGCAGGGTCCGGGCCTCGTCGCGGCGACGCAAGGCTTCCCGGTACGCCCGCTCCGCCATCAGCAAGCGCCCCTGTTCGGCGTAGAGATTGCCCAACTGGAACCAGGGCGTGGCGTCCCTGGGCCGCAGCCGGGTCAGTTGCAGGTAATACCCCTCCGCCACGTCCCAACGCCCGGTGGCGTAGGCGTGCTGGGCGCGTTCCCCGACGAACGCGGGAGTGGGCGGTTGGGGGGAGGATGAGGGGGATGGCGGCGGCGACGTCAGGAGCGCAGCCCCCTCCCCGACCAACGAATCCACGGCGGTCGCGTCCGTTACGGTAGGACCGCTCGATAAACTGGCGCAACCGGCGAGCGCCAGCGAGCCAGCCAAGACCAGTGCGGTTCGCGACATGTAACGAAGTCTCCGACCCCGGATCAGCGGTGCATGGCTTTACAACAAAAACACCGTCGCCAGGCCCAGAAAAATGAAAAAGCCCATGCTGTCGGTCATGAACGTCAGTAGCACGCTCGACCCCAGTGCCGGATCGCGTCCCATCCGATTCAAAGTCAGGGGAATGATGGTCCCCACCAGCGCCGCCAGCAGTAGATTAAGCAACATGACCGCCGCCATCACGCCCCCCAGCTCCAGATTCCAGTACAGCAGATAGGCTAAAAAGCCCACGGTTGCCCCCCACGCCACGCCATTCAACAGACCGACCCCCAATTCCTTGAACACCAGATGCCAGGTGTTCTCCGGAGTGATTTCGCCCAGCGCCAGGCCGCGCACCACCAGCGCGGTGGTCTGATTGCCGGTATTGCCGCCGATGCCAGCCACGATCGGCATCAGCGTCGCCAGCGCGACGATCTGGATAATAGTCCCTTCGAACAGGCCGATGACCCGCGAAGCGATGAAGGCGGTACACAGATTGATGGACAGCCACAACCAGCGGTTGCGAGCGCTGGCCCAAATCGGCGCGAACAGGTCCTCGTCGCCGCGCAAGCCCGCCCGGTTCAGGGCATCCTCCTCAGCCTCTTCGCGGATGAAGTCTATGACCGCATCCACGGTCAGGCGGCCGATCAGTTTGCCCCGCTCGTTCACCACCGGCGCCGACAACAGGTCATACCGCTCGAAGGCCCGGGCCGCGTCGCCGGCCGCGCCGTTCGGATGAAACACAACGGGGTCGGTCGCCATCAGGTCGGCGATCCGCACCTGTGGATCGTTCAGCAACAAGGCCCGCAGCGGCAGCACGCCCTTGAACAGATTGCGGGCATCCACCACGAACAGACTATCGGTGTTATACGGCAGATCATCCCGGCCGCGCAGCATCCCCAGCACCTGTTCGACCCGATAATCGTCGCGCACCGTCAGCACGTCCTGGCTCATCAGATGGCCGACCGTGTCCTCGGGGTAGGCCATCGTGGTTTGCAGCCAGTCGCGATCCCGGGCAGGCAGGGTTTGCGAGACTTCCAACAACACGTCTTCAGGAATCGCCTCGGCCAAAGCCGCCAGATCGTCGGCGTCCAGTTGTGCGAGCGCTTGGAGCAGCAGAGGCCGTTCCAAGACCTCGATCAGCGAATCCCGTACCGCGTCCGAGACCTCCAGCAGCACCTCACCGCCGCGTTCGTCCTGGATCTGTCGCCAGATCAGCAGCCGATTTTCCAGGGACAGCGCTTCCAGAATGTAGGCGATATCCGCCGGATGAAGGCCCCGCAACTTGAGTTGCAGCTCGACCAGATGCTGGCGATGGACCAGCGACTCGATGAGCGCGTGGCGCCGGCTGGCGCGGTCGCGCTCCACCATCGTCTCGACCAAACGGTGCTTTTCCAGCAACTGGACGATGTGCCGCAGATGATCCTCCAACCGGTGCTGGGGATTCAGCGGATCAGGAGCGCTATCGGTCACGGGCGGCTCGGAAACGGTGGAGAAGACGCGATTCAGGACTCGGCGATGCAGCGCCCGCCGTAGCGGCGGGTCACATAATCGGCGACGATCTGTTGAAACTCGGCGGCGATGGTCTCGCCTTTCAGGGTCACGGTCTTCTCGCCGTCCACGTAGACCGGCGCCACCGGGACCTCACCGGTGCCGGGCAGGCTGATGCCGATATTCGCCTGCTTGCTCTCGCCGGGACCGTTGACCACGCAACCCATCACCGCCACTTTCAGATTCTCGACCCCCGGATAACGGTCGCGCCAGACCGGCATCTGCTCCCGCAGATACGCCTGGATATCCTGGGCCAGGTGCTGGAAATAGTCGCTGCTGGTGCGGCCGCAACCCGGACAGGCCACCACCGCCGGAGTAAACGAACGCAGGCCCATCGCCTGCAGGATTTCCTGGGCCACGAGGACTTCCTGCGTGCGGCTGCCGCCCGGCTCCGGAGTCAGCGAGATGCGGATGGTGTCGCCGATCCCCTCCTGCAACAGCACCGCCAGCGCGGCGGTGGAGGCGACGATGCCCTTGCTGCCCATACCGGCCTCGGTCAGGCCCAGATGCAATGGATAGTCGCAGCGCGCCGCCAGTTTGCGGTAGACCGCGATCAGATCCTGCACCCCGCTCATCTTCACCGACAGAATGATTCGGTCGCGGTCCAGCCCGATCTCCTCGGCCCGGCGGGCGCTGTCCAGCGCCGAGAGCATCATGGCCTCGTGCATCACCTCGGCGGCCGGCCAGGGTTCCGCTCGGCGGGCGTTTTCGTCCATCAAGCGCGCCGCCAGGTCTTGATCGAGGCTGCCCCAGTTCACGCCAATCCGCACCGGCTTGGCGTACCGGCAGGCGATTTCGATGATGGTGGCGAACTGCTCGTCCTTCCTTTTCCCCCGGCCGACGTTACCGGGATTGATGCGGTATTTGGCGAGCGCCTCGGCGCAGGCGGGATGATGGAGCAGCAGGCGATGGCCGTTGTAGTGAAAATCACCGACCAGCGGCACGTGGACGCCCTGGGCCGCCAGTCGGTCGCGGATCTCCGGCACGGCGGCGGCGGCTTCCTCGTTGTTGACGGTGACGCGCACCAGTTCCGAGCCCGCCCGCGCCAGTTCCGCCACTTGGGCGACGGTCGCCGCGACCTCGGCGGTATCGGTGTTGGTCATCGACTGCACCACGATGGGCGCATCGCCACCCACCACGACGGGACCGATCCGAACGGCCACGCAGGGCCGGCGCGGGAGGGAAGAAACAGAACGGATCATGAGCGATTACCTGGGCTGGAACGGAAGGAGAAGCGAGTCAGCATTCAGCGCAAAAAATCGCGGCTGATCTCACGAAACCGGTCGGTGCCGGCCTGGCGAAGCCACTCGAACGCCACCATCTCGCGGCTGACGATGCGCACGCCCTCGGCGCGCATCCGCTCCAGCGCCAGTTCCGCATCGCGCGGCGACCGGGAGGAAACTCCATCGGCGACTAGATACACTTCTTTGCCGGCCGCCCGCAGATCCAGCGCGGTCTGTAACACGCACACATGCGCCTCGGTGCCGATCACCACCAGTTGCTCGCGACCGCAGGCATCGATGCGCCGCATGCATTCCCGCTCGGCGGCGCAGGAAAAATGGGTCTTTTCCATGAATGCCTCCGCCGGTAATAACTCGCGAATCGCGGCCACCGTGTGGCCCAAGCCACGCGGATACTGTTCCGAGGCCAGAATCGGCACGTTGAGCCGCTGGGCGATCCGGATCAACCAGACGCCATTGGCGACCACTTCATCAGCCCGATGAATCGCCGGCATCAGTCGCTCCTGCAAATCGATCACCAGCAGGCAGGACAACTCGGTCCGCATCAACATTTCCGTTCTCCTTAGCTGTTAGGAAAGTTTTAAGTTTTAAGTGCAAAAACAATATTTTATTGTTCAATTCTGTCCGATTCCCACCTGGAAGGATATGGATTGCGGAAAATGGCTCAACTCCGCCCGTCCAGAAACAGCCGATAGGCGGGGTTGTCACTCTCTTCGCAGTAGGGATAGCCGAGTTCGTGGATGAACCGGTCAAACCGCGGTCGTTCCGCTTCCGGGACCTGGATGCCGACCAACACCCGGCCATGGTCGGAGCCGTGGTTGCGGTAGTGAAACAAGCTAATATTCCAGCCGTGCGCCATGCCGGTCAGGAATTTCAGCAGCGCGCCCGGCCGTTCGGGAAACTGGAAGCGGTAGAGCCGCTCGTCGCGGATGCCCGGCGCATGGCCGCCCACCATATAGCGGACGTGCAACTTGGCCAT
>JAWOHQ010000317.1:0-2633 GCA_046485105.1 Candidatus Competibacteraceae bacterium
TCAACACCAAGCCGGAACAGGTTCGTCCGGTAGACTTCAGCGGCACAACCAGCAACAAGTACATCACATCTGGTGCGTTCAGCCCGAATGGCCGTTTTGTGTACTCACGTGTGCAGGTAAACTTCTGACATCACCAAGGTGCTGCGGATGCGCTTCGGGATCGACATGCCGACCGATCATACCCTGGAGGAAGTCGGCAAGCAGTTCGACGTGACCCGCGAACGCATTCGTCAGATCGAAGCCAAGGCTCTGCGCAAGTTGCGGCATCCGAATCGCTCGGAACAATTGCGCAGTTTTCTGGATCTGGACTAACCCGCTGGCGGAAAACCGGAATATCGGCTTAGAATTTCACCTCTCACGGGCCCTTAGCTCAACGGTTAGAGCAGGGGACTCATAATCCCTTGGTTGTAGGTTCGATTCCTACAGGGCCCACCATTCAATCCAACGCTTGGCGTGTGATCCAAGCGGTCTGACCATGACGACCTTTCACGACTTGCGGCTTCGACGGCTGGAATTGCTGGAAGAATTAGATGAATTGGAAGCGGCGGTCGAGGAGTTGGCCATCATGCCAAGCGCGTCCGTCGCCCCTGACTCCGACGAATCTCTCGATCGGCACGAGCGACGCGCCTGGCTGCAACGCCAGCACGCCGGCGTGCTGGTGATCTTGAGCGAGACGGAACGCGCGCTGCTGGAATTCAGCGCGGACGGCTGGGATGAGGTTTGAATTCAATCCAGACCCAGCAGGCGTTCTTCCTCCTGGGTTTCCCGTTCCCGCTGCTGCAAAATCCACATCTGCGCATAGAGCCCGTTCTGTTGCAGCAATTCCCGATGGGTGCCCCGCTCTCGCGCCCGACCGTGTTCGAGCACCAGAATCTGGTCGGCATCGACGATGGTGGACAGCCGGTGTGCGATCACCAGTGTGGTGTGGTCGGCGGCCACCGCGCGCAGGGCCTGCAAGATGGCCTGTTCGGACTGGCTGTCCAGCGCCGAAGTCGCCTCGTCGAAAACCAGAATGCGCGGGCGTTTGAGGATGGCGCGAGCGATGGCGACCCGCTGTTTCTCACCGCCCGACAGCTTCAGTCCCCGCTCGCCGACCACCGTGTCGTAACCGGCCGGCAACGCGGCGATGAACTCATGCAATTGCGCCATCCGGGCGGCCACCGCGATCTCCTCGCGGCTGGCTCCGGGTCGAGCGTAGGCCAGGTTGTAATAGAGAGTGTCGTTGAACAGTACGGTGTCCTGCGGAACGATGCCGATGGCGGCGCGCAAACTCGCTTGCGTCACGGTGCGGATGTCCTGGCCGTCGATCAGAATGCGCCCGCCGGTCGCGTCGTAAAACCGGAACAGCAACCGCGCCAGGGTGGACTTGCCGGCCCCACTGGCACCGACCACCGCCAGCTTGCGGCCCGGCGGCACCGTAAAGTTCACATCGAACAGGATTTGTCGGTCGGGCTGATAGCCGAAACGGACCTGCTCGAAGCGCAATTCGCCGTGTTTTACCACTAATTCGGCGGCGGTGGGCGCATCGCGGATTTCCGGCGTTTGCCCGAGCAGGCGCACCAAGTCGCTCATGTCGGCCAGCGCATAGCGGATTTGCCGGTAGACAATGCCGAGAAAATTCAACGGAATGAAGAGTTGCAAGAGCAGCGCGTTGACCAGCACCAGATCGCCCAGCGTCATCTGGCCGGCGGCGACCTGACCGGCGGCCACCAACAGGATCAGCGTCACCCCGACCGCGATGATCGCGCCCTGTCCGAAGTTGAGCGCCGACATTGAGGTCTGACTGAGCACGGCGCTATTTTCCCATGACGCCAGGGTCGTGTCGCAGCGTCGCAGTTCCCAGTCCTCATTACCGAAATACTTGACCGTCTCGTAGTTGATCAGGCTATCGAGGGCCTCGTTGCCGGCCTGCGATTCAAATCGGTTCATGGCGTGACGATGCTCCATCCGCCAGTTGGTGATCGCCAGAGTAAAACCGACATAAACGGCGACGCTGCCAAAAATGATCAGCGTGAAAATCGTGGGATAGCGGCCCAGCAGCAACGCCGCCGCCAGCAGAAATTCCACCATGACCGGCAGTATGCTGAACGCCAGATAGTTCAATAGCGTGCTCAGGCTGCGCGCGCCCCGCTCCAGATCGCGGCTGATGGCGCCGGTCTTGCGTTCCAGGTGGAAACGGAGCGACAGGTCGTGCAAATGCGCCAGGGTACGCAAAGTCAACCGGCGCATGGCGCGATAGCGAACCCGGACAAAGAGCATGTCGCGCAGCTCGCTGAACAGGGCGTTGCCCAGTTTCAGCGCCCCATAGGCCAGCAGCAGCGTGACCGGCAGCACGGCCATCACGTCCCGGTTGGCGTCCAGATAATCCACGATCTGTTTGAGCACCAGCGGGACGCCGATATTGGCCACCTTGGCCAGCACCAGGCAGCCGAGGGCGAACATTCAGGGAGATGGCTTCAAGGTCCTCGCAGATGGACAGGCGGTGACCTTTGATGTCGTCAAGGGCGCCAAGGGGCCCCAGGCGACTAATGTGGAAAGATGTTCGTAAGCTTTTACTGCCGTAATGAAAAGCCCCGGAATGTGCGGGGCTTTTTTTATTTGCTGCTGATTTGTGGAGATGAAAGGCTATGGCC